>NZ_JBHNZK010000028.1:0-50873 GCF_042464845.1 Pedobacter sp. BG31 | reverse complement strand
CGCCGACTTCCTTCAGATTCGCAGTCACCCACGACACCCTTGTCTTTAGCTAACACTTCCTACTGCTAAGCGTGTTCGGGACTTTAACCCTATAGTCGATTGCCATGCCCGGCGCACCAAAAAAAGGCCTCAACAAATGTTGAGGCCTTGTAAAGCACTGTATATCTTAATTATAAATTAGCGCCATGGCAGTTTTTATACTTTTTACCACTACCACATGGGCAAGGTTCATTTCTGCCAATAGTTGCTTCTTTACGGATTGGCTGCTGTGGAATCGCTTCACGTGTATCGCCAAACTCGATTCCTGGCTCTTCTCTTCCAAACTCCTGTTTAGTAGTTTGCAGTTTCGGCTGCTTAACCGGAGCTGGTGCTTCTCTTACCTGATCTGGTTCTTGTTGCACCGGGATACCGCCTTTATATAAGAAACTCACTACTTCTTTATTCACCGCGTTAAGCATGTTTTTAAATAAGTTGAAGGCTTCCATTTTATAAATTACCAATGGATCTTTCTGCTCGTAAACTGCATTTTGTACCGACTGTTTCAAATCGTCCATTTCACGTAAGTGTTCTTTCCAGCTATCATCAATTAAAGCAAGAACAATGGTTTTTTCGAATGAACGAACCACCTCTTTTCCTTTATTCTCAATCGCTTTCTTTAAATCAACAGCTACCTGAATGCCACGGATACCGTCTGTAAACGGCACTACAATTTGCTCGATATGCTCTCCGCGCTCTTCGTACACCTGGGTTAATACTGGTAACGATTGCTGAATAATGGCTTCAGATTTACGTGCATAAAACGACTCGGCTTCTTCAAATAACCTTTCAGTTAACTGAGGGATACTGGTTGAAGAGAATTCTTTTTCAGTAATCTCTGTATCTAAAGAGAAGTTTTTGATTACTTCAAGCTTAAACCCGTCGTAATTTGCTTCTTGTTTATATTCGCTCACGATGTCTTCCGCAACATCGAAAACCATATTGTTCATGTCCACGTCTAAACGTTCGCCAAATAATGCATTTTTACGTTTAGCATAAATCACGGTACGTTGCGAGTTCATCACATCATCGTACTCCAATAAACGTTTACGGATACCAAAGTTGTTTTCTTCTACTTTTTTCTGCGCACGCTCAATAGATTTGGTAATCATAGAGTGCTGGATCACCTCACCATCTTCAATACCCATACGCACCATGATACTAGAGATACGCTCTGAACCAAATAAACGCATTAAGTTATCTTCTAATGAAACGAAGAACTGTGAAGAACCCGGATCGCCCTGACGACCTGCACGACCACGTAACTGCCTGTCTACACGACGAGATTCGTGACGCTCAGTACCTACAATGGCTAAACCTCCTGCTTCTTTAACGCCTGGACCCAATTTGATATCGGTACCACGACCAGCCATGTTGGTTGCAATGGTTACGGTGCCTGCCTGACCAGCTTCGGCAACGATATCGGCCTCTTTCTGGTGCATTTTAGCGTTCAATACGTTATGTTTGATGCCGCGGAGTTTAAGCATACGGCTTAATAACTCAGAAATCTCTACAGAAGTGGTACCCACCAATACCGGACGACCAGCTTTTGGTTCTAACTGCCCTGTTTGAGGGTTAACTGCAGGAATTAACGCCCCTTTGGCATCCAATTTAGGTACAGCTCTGCCTGTTTGATCGTATTTAACAACCGGTTTACCATCTTTCTGTTTTATATTACCTTCTTTATCTGTCTCATATTCTGTCTCATAATGAGAATAAGGGAAAACCAGGTATTGTATCTCTGCTGCAACAGCATTATATTTTTCACGAACAGTGCGATAAACATAATCCTGCTCATCAATCCTCGAAATATTTCTGTTGGTCGGGATTTCTACCACATCTAATTTATAGATCGACCAAAACTCACCCGCTTCTGTTGTTGCAGTACCCGTCATACCGCAAAGTTTGTGGTACATACGGAAATAGTTCTGTAAAGTTACAGTTGCATAAGTTTGGGTAGCATCTTCAACCTTAACATTTTCTTTAGCCTCAATGGCCTGGTGCAAACCATCGGAGTAACGGCGGCCATCCATGATACGGCCTGTCTGCTCGTCAACAATTTTAATTTTTCCTTCATCGATGATGTATTCCACATCAATTTCGAATAAAGTATATGCTTTTAACAACTGGTTAACCGAGTGGATACGTTCTGCTTTAACAGAATAATCGCGCATTAAAGCATCTTTCTGCATCACCTTTTCTTCTAAAGGAAGGTCAGATTTTTCGAGCTCTGCAATTTCGGTACCGACATCCGGCAATACAAAGAAATGAGGATCCTCACCTGATTGGGTGATTAGTTCGATACCTTTTTCAGTTAATTCAACCTGGTTATTCTTCTCATCAATATAGAAATACAATTCAGAATCTACCTTTGGCATATTCTTAGATTGATCTGCCATGTAGTGGTTTTCGGTTTTTAACAACAAACCACGAATACCGGTTTCACTTAAAAATTTAATTAAAGCTTTGTTTTTAGGTAAACCGCGGTACGCACGCAATAAGGCTAAACCACCTTCGCCCTCTTCAGTTCCACTGTTGCCTGCATTAATTAATTTTTTGGCTTCGTTTAATGCTTGTGTTACATAGGCTTTTTGTGCATTAACCAAACGCTCAATGCGTGGTTTCAACTCATAAAACTCATGTTCATCTCCGCGTGGAATCGGACCAGAGATAATCAAAGGTGTACGGGCATCATCAATTAAAACCGAATCGACCTCATCCACCATCGCAAAGTGCAGCTTGCGCTGTACCAATTGGTCTGGCGTTTGCGACATATTGTCACGCAGGTAGTCAAAACCAAATTCATTATTGGTTCCATAGGTAATGTCTGCGGCATAAGCCTTTCTTCTTGCTTCAGAGTTTGGCTCATGTTTATCAATGCAATCAACCGTTAAACCGTGAAATTCGAATAAAGGGCCGTTCCATTCGCTATCCCTGCGGGCCAGGTAATCATTCACCGTTACGATGTGTACACCTTGTCCGGCCAATGCATTTAAGTAAGCTGGTAATGTACTTACCAGGGTTTTACCTTCACCTGTAGCCATTTCGGCAATTTTACCGCTATGCAATACAATACCACCAATTAACTGTACATCGTAATGTACCATGTTCCAGGCTACCTCTGTTCCGGCAGCATCCCATTTATTGGCCCATTGTGCTTTATCACCAACAATTTTTACGTTGTTTTTTCTTGCAGCATAATCTCGATCAAACTGGGTTGCGGTAACTTCCAGATAATCGTTTTCGCTTAAACGACGTGAAGTTTCCTTAATCACCGCAAAAGCTTCCGGAAGGATTTCCAAAAGTACTTTTTCCAACTCCGTATCGCGGTCTTTACCCAAAGCATCAACCTGATCATAAATTGCTGTTTTTTGGTGAAGATCTAATTCTTCACTTTCTGCCTCAGCTTTTAGTGCCGAAATTTTCTCATCTATATCGGCTAAAAAAGCTGAAATTCTTTCTTTAAACTCAATGGTTTTGCCACGTAACTCATCGTTGCTTAAGGCAGGTAGTTTACTGTAGTGTTCGTTAATTTTAACAACCAATGGCTGTATAGCCTTTATATCTCTTTCTGATTTACTTCCGAAAATCTTCGCTAAAAATCCTAACATTATATTTTAAATCGTATTTTATTATTGAAAAATGGGTATGTTACAACAACCAAGCCATTGTCAGCATTAAGTCAGTCTGGCAGTTGTCGGTGTAATGGGGTTTAAATCTTAAAAAGATTTTTAGATAGAAAGAAAACTATGGACTGTTGTTTTTTGGTTTTTTCCTGATGGTTAAATCAGCAATTACCTGGTCTGCACTTACATATTTAGCTACTTTTAACGGCGCTTGCGTTCCGATTAAGGCTAACTTGGTGTACGATAACAGATAAGGATTACGGTCTTCATTGAGCTGAACCGAAGCTTTACCACTTGCATTAACACAAATATTATGCTCATTGCAATATTCGTTTAATATCCTTAGCCCTTCAACACGTTCGGCTTTTGCCAAATGTGTTAAGCTAAAAAATACAAGCGATATGGTAACAAAGTGTTTCATTAATTGCGGCAAAGCTAGTTTTAATCTTTTATAAAAAGAAATTACAGCTTAGCAAAAAGTGTACCTCAATCTCACTGCCATTCTGAACACACTTAAGAATAAATGTATAGCCTGAAACTACTACACTAAAATCATTGCCTAAATTAGTGATACTGCCACCACATAAAGATCCTTCATTGCATTCAGGATGACAACTGAAAATTATTTAAACACCACTTCAGTAGCACCATAACCAAACTTTTCTTTTCTGGCATCCATATAGGTTTTTACATGGGGATTTCTGCTGATCAGTTTATGGATTTTATCCCTTAAGGTACCATTCCCCGTACCATGGATAAAAACAATCTTATCAAAGTGATGCACAACTGCAGCATCCATAGCGGTTTGAAAATGGCTGATCTGTAGCTGCAACATTTCATCTGCTTCTAAAAAATGATGATCATCTCTTAGTTTTTCAATGTGCAGATCAATCTCTTTTTGTGGCGCTTCTACCATTCTTTTCTCTTCTGATGATTTAAAGAAACTTTCCTTTAATTTCTGTGGATCAATGGTTACCGGAACAAGATCATCTAAACGGATTAACCAACCCTTATTCTTCAATTGGGGCAATTCCTTGTGTTCGGTACTAAAATCTTTTGCCCTAAACTTTTTACGGACCACCAATGGATCGATGGGTTTCACATCGGCTTTACTAAATACCACCATCTGAAAATTAAACTCAGGCCAAAGATCAAGTTCAGCCAATGATGCAGAATAAACCAACGCGGAACCGTAAGATTCAATTGCCCCATGAAAAACACCTGCATATTTCCCTTTTCGATCGGTAATTAAACCTACCAATAAAATGTTCGGAGAATGGTTTTGGAGATGAAAATGTACTACATTACCCGCTTTATCATCGGTAGCAACGGCTACATAAATGCCATTTTCGATTTTGTTAACACCGGGAACATTCACCTGGATAGGTTTGGGCGCGTCCGGTTCTACAGCAACCACCCCGTGACCATGCACGGAGGTTAAATTGCTCACCGCAACAGGTATCTCAAAGCCATCTTCATCGGTAACGCCCAAAGTCTGCGCATCAATAATTCTGGTTACATAACCTTCACGTTTTTCATCAACAAAACGCACAAAATCTCCTAGTTTAAATTTCATTTCTATTATTTTTTAACCACAAAGTACACAAAGATTTTTAAGCAGTTTGTGTTAAAATGTCGTTCATGAAGCTATTTACTCCTTTAGTCTTTCAGCTTTTTGGCAGAAGTCTTCAATTTAATTCGCTGGTGCTATCAAGAAATGTACCATCACACATCACATCTTCGGACTCCGGACTTCCGACTTCCGACTTCTGACTAAACTAATGCCGCGTATCGTTTCCGTGGTAAATGCTCAGGTAACTTTCATATCTGGAAACTGCAATTTCACCTTCGTTTACGGCTTCGATAACCGCACAGCCCGGCTCGTTAATATGCCTGCAGTTATTAAATCGGCAATTGTGCGAGGTTTCAAAGATTTCCCTGAAAAAATGCCCCAGTTCTTCTTTTTCGATATCGATTACACCCAATTCCCTGATGCCTGGAGAATCTACAATAAAACCGCCTTGTGGCAGTTCGAACATTTCGGCAAAAGTAGTGGTGTGCTGCCCCTTATCGCTCCAGTCAGAAACCTCCCCTGTTCTTAGATCACGATCTGGCATTAAAGCATTGATCAAGCTAGACTTTCCTACACCTGAATGTCCGGATATCAAAGTAATTTTATCCGTAATCAATTCCTGTATTACCGGGATATTAATACCTTTTAAAGCGGACACTTCATAACAGGCATAGCCGATATTTTCATAGATATCTTTAAACTCCTGCAGAATTTCCAAACCCTCTTTACTAAACAGATCGAGTTTATTAAACACCAATACCGCCGGCACATCATAAGCTTCAGCCGTAACTAAAAAACGATCGATAAAACCCAAAGAGGTACGGGGCGAAGCTAAGGTAACCACCAACATGGCCATATCTAAATTGGCGGCCAATATCTGGGCCTGCTTGCTCAGGTTGATCGATTTGCGGATGATGTAGTTTTTACGGGGCAACATCTCGTTGATCAAACCCTGGCTGCTATCTTTTTCCAGATCAAATTTCACCCTGTCGCCAACCGCAATCGGGTTGGTGGTTTTAAGTCCTTTAATCCTGAATTTGCCTATAATCCTGCAATCATAGCGTTCGCCATTATCGGCCAGAACACTATACCAGCTCCCTGTAGATTTAATAACTAATCCCTGCATATCTGCGGTAAAGGTATGAATATGATTTCATTGGTAGAAGTAGCCGGTACCGATAATGTTTGTATGTTAACAACGGAGAATAAAAAAGAATACAGACATTTCGGCTATATATTTCCTTATCCATTAAATATCTTACATAAATCCAACGCTTTAAAAGGCAAAAAACCTAAATTTGCGACAACAAAATCGAAAATATAATGAGTTTCAGAATAGAACACGATACCATGGGTGAGGTGCAGGTACCTGCCGACAAATACTGGGGTGCACAAACAGAACGCTCACGCAATAACTTTAAAATCGGTCCGGAAGGCTCGATGCCAAAAGAAATTATCCACGCTTTTGGATACCTGAAAAAAGCAGCTGCCCTTGCCAACAACGAACTTGGAGTATTATCTGCCGAAAAAGCAGATTTAATTGCTAAAGCCTGTGATGAAATTATTGCCGGACAATTAGATGATCAATTTCCTTTGGTTATCTGGCAAACAGGTTCGGGTACACAAAGCAACATGAATGGTAATGAAGTGATTGCAAACCGCGCCCACGTGATTAACGGTGGTTCTCTAGCTGACGATAAAAAAGTGCTTCACCCAAATGATGATGTAAATAAATCACAATCATCAAACGATACTTATCCAACTGCAATGCATATTGCAGCTTATAAACTTACGGTAGAAAATACCATTCCAGGCTTAGAAAAGTTAAGAAATACATTAGCCCAAAAAGTAGAAGAGTTCAGTACGATTGTTAAAACAGGCCGTACGCACTTTATGGATGCTACGCCGCTTACTTTAGGCCAGGAATTTTCTGGTTATGTACAACAGATCGACAATAGCATCCGGGCCATTAAAAATGCTTTGGTTATGGTTGCAGAACTGGCTTTGGGTGGAACTGCTGTGGGTACAGGCTTAAATACGCCAAAAGGATACGATGTTTTAGTGGCTAAAAAAATTGCCGATTTAACCGGTTTGCCTTTTGTTACGGCTCCTAATAAATTTGAAGCATTGGCTGCACACGATGCGATGGTAGAACTATCAGGGGCATTAAAACGCACAGCAGTTGCCTTGATGAAAATAGCCAATGATGTAAGAATGTTAAGTTCTGGTCCCCGTTGCGGCATCGGCGAAATTGTAATTCCAGATAACGAACCAGGCTCGTCTATTATGCCAGGAAAAGTGAACCCTACGCAACCAGAGGCTTTAACCATGGTTTGTGCCCAGGTAATTGGTAACGATGTTGCAGTTTCGGTAGGTGGTATGACCGGTCATTTTGAACTTAACGTATTTAAACCATTAATTGCTGCGAATGTACTGCAATCGGCACGTTTAATTGGTGATGCCTGTGTTTCTTTTACTGATAAATGTGCTGAAGGAATCACCGCGAATTTACCTGAAATTGAAAAACACCTTCAAAATTCTTTAATGTTGGTTACCGCTCTGAACCCACATGTGGGTTACGAAAACGCAGCTAAAATTGCGAAGAAAGCCCATAAAGAAAACAAAACCTTAAAAGCAGCTGCTGTGGAATTGGGATTGTTAACCAATGAGCAGTTTGATGAATGGGTGCGCCCTGAAGACATGGTTGGCAGCTTGAAATAAGTTATATACAGATACGATCGTCATCCTGATCCCGATTTACATCGGGATCAGGATCTTTTCAGTATTTAAGATGCTTAAACGAGTTCAGCACGTCGTTCGGACTAAAATACGGCTAATTAAAACACAGGCAATATGAATTCAATACTTTCTAACCTTTTAAGCTTGATGCCCATCATTCCACCTGGTATTGTATTTGGAGCCTGTTGCTTTTTTTTATTGAAAAAACCTTCTGCTGAAGCCATCTTAATGACCATTGGCTCAGGCATTTCTTTGATTATCAACATACTTTATAGCTTTTTGATGCCATTGATCATGGCTGCGCAAAACTTAACACCTACAGAAGTGATGAAATACCAAACTATTGTGGGCGTTATTAGCTTTATAGCCGGCCTGTGTTTTGCAGCAGGTCTTTTGATTCTGATCATCAATACCGTTAAAAAGAATAAGATCATCTACGATCAGTTCCCTAAAAGCAACAATTAATAACACAATGAACAAACTGCATCTGGCTTTCAGGAATTGCTACATCTTGCTTTTTATATTACCCATTTTACATCTGGCCTGTAGTCTGCGGCCCAATATACAGGGTAAGGGAGAAGATTTTATGCAAGGCGTTTGGAATGAAGATTCTGTTGCTTATAGCCAAAAGTTGAGCAATTATACGCAACACCATTTTAAGTTCACCTGCGATTCGGTTTATATCGATATGGTAACCCATAGCAAAGTAAATTTTTACGAAGATTCTTGTTATAACAATGGCATCTGGAAAGAATATGCCAAAGGGGTGTATAGGGTTAAAGGAGATACGTTATTTATAGGTGCAACCTTTACACATGCCAATTATAAACAAAAAATATCAGGTTGCTACCGCATCGGCCGGTATGACAAAAACTTCCTGATCAGCAAAAAATCGTCAGACAGCTTAATTTTAGAGAGTTTGAGCGATCAGCGCGAGATTAAACTAACACTTAAAGAAAAAATTACCTGCGTACCAAAAGAATTATAAAAATGATTTTAACATCAATTAAAAAGAAATTAACCATTGCTTTAACCCTGGGTCTTTTAGGCTATTTGCCTATCCAGGCAAATGCATGGGGCACCATCGGCCATCGTGTAGTTGGCGAAATTGCCGATAGTTATTTAAAAGCAAAAACACGCAAGGCCATTCAAAGTATTTTAGGCTATGAAACCTTGGCAATGTCGGCCAATTGGGGCGATTTTATTAAATCAGATTCTACTTATAACTATCTGTACAACTGGCATTTTGTTAATCTTCCGGCTGGATTGGATAAAAGTGGTGTATATCAATTTTTGGAAACTGATAAAAAACCAAATCTTTACAACAAAATCCCTGATCTGATTGCCATCTTAAAGAAAACAAGCAGTACAGCTTTTGAAAAAAAACTGGCTTTACGCATGTTGGTTCACCTGGCGGGAGATTTATGCCAGCCCATGCATGTTGCCCGTAAAGAAGACCTGGGCGGTAACCGCGTTTCGGTATTTTGGTTCAATGAGAAATCAAATATCCATAGGGTTTGGGACGAACAGCTGATCGAATACCAACAGTTAAGTTATACCGAATATGCAAAAGCCATCAATCATGCTTCAGCTGTACAGCTTTACAACTGGCAAAACACCAGCCTGAAAGATTGTATTTATGAATCATACACAATTTGCAATAAAATTTACGATACGACTAAACCAGATGCTAAATTAAGCTACCGCTACAATTTTGACTGGGTTGATACCCTTAATAACCAGTTATTAAAAGGTGGTGTACGTTTGGCCAAAATGCTGAATGATATTTACGGATAAAGAATAAGTTATGAGATAGTAGAATTTTAATAAAATAAGTCCCTATAACTTATCGTCATTGCAAGAAGGCTTTTTCAGCCGATGAAGCAATCTTAAAGCCAAGAGCGCTGTTACGAAAGATTGCTTCGTCGTTTCTCTCGCAATGACGAGTTTTATGGCTATCCATAATCAATAACCTTAAGGACTATTATTTACTTTTAAAGCGCTGTAGAAATTGAAAATTTTAATGGTTTGCCTCGGTAACATCTGCCGTTCGCCTTTAGCTGAAGGCATTATGCGCCATCTGACAGATAAACAAAACTTAAACTGGGAAATTGCTTCGGCAGGAACAGGCAACTGGCATATTGGCCGGGCACCAGACCACAGAAGTGTTTCTGCAGCGAAGGCGTTGGGTTACGATATCAGTAAACAGCGGGCGCAGCAGTTTAACCCTTCGATGTTTGACTACTATGACCTGATTTTGGTAATGGACAAGAACAATTTAGCCGATGTTAAAAGTTTAGCCAAAACCGATGAGCAGCGAAAAAAGGTTAAACTTTTTCTTGATAACGGAGAAGTTACAGATCCATATTGGGATAATAGCCTGTTTAACCCTGTTTGTAAACAGGTTGAGGAAAGATGTATGGAAATTATCAAACAACTTTCCTAAATTTAAAGCTAATAATCTATCTTACTAACCAAGTCAAAGAAAAAATGAAAAAATACCTGTCCTTATGTTTATTAGTTGCAACCGTAATTTTATTTCAAAGCTATACCGCAGCGAAGAAATCGGCAAAAGTTTTAGTTTTCTCCAAAACAAAGGGCTTTAGGCACAACTCCATCGAAACGGGAAAAGAGGTGATCCAGAAATTAGGCACTGAGCATCATTTTGAAGTGGATACGACAGAAAATGCTGATGCTTTTACTGAAGATAACCTAAAAAAATATGCCACTGTTATTTTCCTGAATACCACAGGCGATGTATTAGACGATAAACAACAGGTAGCTTTCGAAAGGTACATACAGGCTGGTGGAGGTTATGTGGGTATTCATGCTGCAACAGATACCGAGTACGATTGGCCCTGGTATGGCAAATTGGCTGGCGCTTATTTTATAAGTCACCCCGCTGTTCAGGAAGCCAGATTTATTGTTAAAGATAAAAAACACCCCGCTACAAAATTCCTTACCGATTCAGTATGGATGAGGAAAGATGAACTGTATAATTTCAAAAATATCAACCCGGACATTAAAGTGTTGATTAATTTAGACGAAAAATCGTACACCGGAGGTAAGAATGGCGATTTTCATCCTTTTGCCTGGTACCACAATTTTGATGGTGGAAGAGCTTTCTACACCTGTATGGGCCATACCAAAGAAGGCTGGGCTGACGATAAATTTCAAAAACATTTATGGGGAGGTATTGAATACGCTATAGGCGGGCAAAAGAAACTGGACTACAGTAAAGCCCATTCAAAGTTCTAAATAATAGTTGGGCTTGTTGATTTGCTACTCAACAAGCCCAATGTTATCACATAAATATTTTAACGGTTGACAATTAATAAAACACGAATATATTCCACCAGATATTGTCGTTTTTATACGCTGGTTTCATTTCCCAAAAACAATCAATCTAATCTTCGTTAACAATTTTTTCTAAATTCCGGGAAAAATCAAATAACCAGTTATTGGATCTTCCCCTCCATTCTTCGGGTTCCCTATATTTGAATGCGTTGTATTGCATCCGTTTGATCAGGTATTTTTTGAGTTGATCTTTAACTTCAGGTTTTTGAGCTGTTGTAAGCCTTAACTCTTGTTCCATCTCAAACATAACCTTATCGAGATTGAGCGTATCTATTATAAATTCTTTAACCTCTTTATTACCATTCCGATAAAATTGTGCAGAGGCAAGATATCCTGTACAACAGGTAAACAATAGACCTAAAATTGCTTTTTTAATCAACATAAGAATTTGGTTTAACCCTTTTAAAATTAACCAAATAAATATAATTCAGCATACAAAAGGAGGCTATTGCTCCGAAGGTATGCCATAAAAAATGCGTGCCGATACTCAATACATCCCATTGATCTGCAATCCGGAAAGTTAAGGCAAAGATGAAGGCAATTAAGGCAAAACCAACCCATTTGCCATTTTTCCAGTTGGTCTTAATTAAGTGCCCAAACACCGGAAATAAAACCAGCGCAGCCATAAAAGCATAATTGATATTGATAAAAATCTGAAAATCGCCATTGCTAAAAAGCCTTCTTACATAAAACTGAAAAAAAGCATAAACCGCTACAATTAAAACGGCAAAGTACCATTTGGTCAGCTTGGAAAGAAAGTAGACACCAGCCGAAAGGCACAAAAGCATAATTGGCATCCAATCCATCATAATAAAGATAGGCCAACGCCTAAACCCGTGGTAAGTAGTACCTCCAATACCGCCGATATAAAGCAGCACCAATGCTACACTTAAAAAGCGGTGCTGTTTAAAATTACCCCATAGTTTAAATGTCCAGTATACCGCTATAGCCAGAAAGAAGCAACTTGTTAGGGTATTAAGGGGTTCCGGAAATAATTGACTCAGATTGGTTTCTGCATATACTGTACCTCCATCAGGAGGATGCTGGTTAAAGGCGCTCATTTCTAGTTAACATATAGTGAAATTAAATGTTTGAGGGATCAATGTAACACTCAGGATGTGAAAACAATTTCGTATTCACATTTTTAACTGGTTAAATATTGGTTAACACTTACCAACAGCATTGTTAATTATTTGTACTTTAGTTGATCTAAGCTATAAGTATATGAAATCTTTCCTGATCCTTTTTTTACTTCTTTCTACAGCTATTTATGCTCAAACCCCTCCTCAACCTTATGGTGCAGTACCATCAAAAAGGCAGTTGGCCTGGCATGATGTTGAAGTTTATGGCATCATGCACTTTACACCAACTACTTTTGAAAATAAAGAATGGGGTTTTGGCGATGCTGATCCAAAAACATTTAACCCAACAGATTTTAATGCCGACCAAATTATTAAAGCTGCTAAAGCAGGTGGCTTGAAAGGTATTGTTCTGGTGGCTAAACATCATGATGGTTTTGCTTTATGGCCAACTAAAACTACTGCTTATAATATCAGCAAAAGTCCGTTTAGAGGAGGAAAAGGAAATTTAGTTAAAGAAGTAGAACAGGCCGTGCGTAGAAACGGATTAAAGTTTGGCGTTTATTGCTCGCCATGGGACAGAAATAATCCACTTTATGGTACAGATAAATATCTTGCTGTTTATCAGGCACAGTTAAAAGAACTGTACAGCAACTTTGGAGAACTTTTTATGAGCTGGCATGATGGTGCCAATGGTGGCGACGGCTATTATGGCGGTGCAAAAGAAAAACGCTCTATTGACAACACCACCTACTACGATTGGAACAATACCTGGGCCATTACACGCAAAATGCAACCCATGGCGAATATATTTAGCGATATCGGTTTAGATGTCCGCTGGGTAGGTAATGAAGACGGACATGCTGCACCAACCTCTTGGGCTACTTTCACCCCGATGGCTCCGGACGGAAAAAGTGAAGCCGTACCCGGGCAGGCAAACTACCCGCAAAGCCCTGAAGGCATCAGAAATGGTAAATTCTGGATGCCGGCAGAATGCGATGTTCCGCTTAGAAACGGTTGGTTCTATCACCCTAACGAAAAGCCAAAAAGCCCGGAAGAATTGTTTGATCTGTATTTAAAAAGCGTTGGCCGCGGTGCAGGTTTAGACCTTGGCTTAGCACCCGATACGCGTGGACAACTTCATGATGATGATGTTGCTGCACTAAAAACTTTTGGCGACATGGTTAAACATACTTTCGAAGATAACCTGGCCAAAAATGCATCGGTTAAAGCAAATGATAGCAGAGGGAAAAATTATGATGTTGCTACGCTGCTAGACGGCAAGAGAGAGACTTATTGGGCCACCCATGACGATATACACCAGGCGACCTTAGAACTTGATTTGAGAACCCCTAAAACCTTTGATATTATCAGCCTACAAGAGTACATTCCTTTAGGTCAGCGGATAGAAGCCTACAACATTGAAGTATTTGAGAACAATGCCTGGAAAAAGGTTTACGATGGTACGAGTATTGGCGCAAAACGCCTGGTTAAATTGGATAACCCTGTTACAACGGACAAAATAAAAATAAACATTACCAAATCGCCGGTCTGTATTACATTAAGCGAAATCGGATTGTACAAAAAAGCCGGATAATTTAATCCGGTTTGTAAAGAATTTCGAAAACCTGTGCCAATGCGGCAGAAGTCTGTTTGCTATACCGATAAGTGCTATCGGCCTTAATATCCCGATACATCAGCATTACGGCCCTATGCGATGCTTTACTCAGTTTTACTTTTTCTGCGCGTTCTTTAGCATCTTCAGGCCTCAAAGTCAGGGCCTGCATTTGCTTGATGATGATCAGGTTTCTTTCCATGGGTATGATACCATCTTCTTTAATAGAAGTAAGTTTAACATCTTTAGGCAAAGAGATTTTCAAATTCATAATGTTATTTAGTGAACCCAGATTAGCATTAAAAGTATCTCTTAGTTTTCGATATTCCTCTGTCCCGTATTTCGGACTAAAATGAAGCACTCCGCTAAAAAACATTAAAAATAAAAGTACCGATACTGCATATCTTGTCCGGGTTTTAACCTCAATAGTTTTATTAGGCTCATAGGCGAGCAGATAAGTAATAATAAAACCGGAAACAAAGCCCCCGATGTGCGCTGCATTATCTACCCTTTTACCAAATGCGCCATTTATGACCACCAATAATGATACAATTAGTGTACTCACTAATAAGGCCTTAGTGGCTTTAGGCTCGAAAGACTTTGTAATCAACAGCACAATAAAAGCCCCATACAGGCCCATAATGGCTCCGGATGCACCCATCATTACCCCTTCCTGATGAAAAATCAAACTGACCAAACCACCACAAACCCCGCTCATTAAATAAATAAAAAGGTATTTTTTCCAGCCTAGTTTATTCTCAATCATCAAACCCAGGTAAACCAGGGCATACATATTAAAAAACAGGTGCGAAACCGATCCATGGATAAACTGATAAGTAATGAGGCGCCAATATTGCCCTCCAAGAACCAGGTTGCGTTGATTGACACCAAAGTTTAATACTAATCGTTTTATTTCTGCAAGATAATCTTCTTGAGAAGCATGTCCGGTTTTTAGCGACAGATAGGCAATGAATACAATTGACAATAAGACAATTGCGATATAATATAACGTATTAAGCAGAACAATTATTGGCGTTACCGTATAACCTTTCTGGGGGAAAAGCAAGAACAACACGTTTTTGATTTTATTCTTCGTAGCCAAAGGAGCTTTTTCGAAGTAATGGTCATCTTGCGTTGCAATAAACTGGTGAAACTTTTGCAGATTCTCTTCCCAAACATCTTTCAGGTGGAATTCTACATATTCAAATTCGTGAAAAAATTTCTCCAGATTGAGATCGTTTTTACCGTAATCGTTAAAGAGCATCTGGATCCCAACGCATTCACTTTTTACCACTGCAAAATTTCCGTGGATACGGATTGATATTTCTTCGCTGTACGACTGGAAGGATATCGGGGTATAGGCAATTAAGCCGGTTTCGGAAACGTGACTTAAGGCCCAGCCAAGATTTTCTATAGCTTGTTTGGCAACAATTAAATATTTATCTGCCGGAAAATCGGCCAGGGGAATAAATTTTTCGATTTTAGGAGAGTAACCCCAACTTACTGACATAGCGCGTTAATTTTTTTTCGCTGCTAAGATAATATAAGGTGACAGATTTTTGCTCTCGAATGAGATCAGCTTCGTAAATATTTTTCCGGTCAGCCAAACTGCCTTTTTAAATAAACGCACACTTGCCGACTTTTGATCTTCGTTTTCCAACCAAACGCTAAAGCGTCCAAAATAACCTGATTGTACATCTTTAAGGCCAGCCTGTTCACATATTGATTTCAGCAATGACGGGTCCATGCTATTGATATTGTGTTTATCGTAATTTTCCTTATCGAAATTCTTCTGGAACCAACCGTTAACTGCTTTAAAATTTGGCAGCGTGATAAACAAAGTACCACCTGGTTTTACGAAAGCAATGTGACGGTTGATGATATCGGCGGTATCGTTAAAATGTTCAATTAAACCGCAGCTTAGTACCAGATCATATTGCTGCTCCGGTGTGTAATTAAAAAGATCGGTTTCGATGATGTGGATATCCTTTTCCGCTAAATCGTTCTTTTCCAAAAGTTCTTTTACCACCGGCGGATGAACAAAATAATCAAGAAGGGTAACGTCAAGTTTAAAATATTTTTTCAGGAACACGGCATAATAACCAGGAAAACCTCCCAGTTCAATGGCTGTTTTAACGCCGTTTTTCCGGATCACATCAGCCAGCTGAGCATGAAATAAATAATTTGAAGGCAAATGAACTGCCAGTCCTTTTTTGCTCTCCCAATAATTTACCCAAAAAGCCCTGTCGGTTAATAAATTTGCCATGTTTTAAATAATTCCAGGCTCAAAGAAACGGAAAAATTTGATTAATTGTTTAAATGATATTGCTGGATTGCCAGATTGTTTTATTGCTAATTTAGTAACTCTGCTTATATATTTTATTGTCGGTTGCCATATAACAGCCCGACAATAAAACAATCTTTTTAAGATTAACCCTATTTCAGGTCTTTCAAAATTTCGGCTACTGCTTTTTCCAGTTGCGGATCCCTGTCAGCCAGGCGGTCTTCAAAAGTATTTTTTACAAAAATATCTGGTTTAACCCCCTCCTTTTCAATGTTCTTACCATCCATGGTATAACAGCCCCAAGATGGTAAACGGTAAGAAGAACCATCAACCAAACCCTTAGCCGACGTAAAAATAATCCATCTGTAGGTTTCTGTACCGATAATCTTTCCCAGTTTTAATTGTTTAAAACCTGCAGCCGTCATTTCAGCATCACTTAAAGATTGTTCGTTTATCAGTAATACGATAGGTTTCGCAGCCGGACCAAAGTTACTTTGCGGGGCCATTTTACCTCCACGGTATTTCCACTTCAGGTAAGGACGCTGCGAAAGAAATTTCAGTACCTCATCGTGTACATTCCCACCGGTATTGTAACGAAGATCAAGGATAACGGCTTCCTTGTTTTCTTCCTGGGCCACCATATCCAAGAGAAAATTTTCAAGCTCACCACTTCCCATATTTTTCATGTAAGAATAAGCAATCCGGTTGTTGCTCCACTTATCTACATTTTTATGGTTCTGGCTAATCCATTCATCATAAAGGTTCCCGCGTAGTGTACCCGAACTTTCAGGATGTACATTTACATAAACATCCTTGCCGTTGCGTTTAAAGGTTAATGTCATCTCCCGATCTAATGATGGCTTGCTGAAATAATAATCGCGGTCTATTTTTTCATCTACTTTAACCCCATTTACTTCTGTTAAAATATCACCAGCTAAAATGTTATTTCCAGTACGGGCAGCATTGCTTTTTGCGGCAATACGTTCTACCTTCAATGGGTTTTCATTATCGAAGATGATTCCGGTTTCGTTGGTGATATAATTCAGGTTTTTGCGTTCCTCTGCTCCTGCGCTATTAAATCCCATATGCGAAGAATTCAATTCGCCCAGCATATCATTCAATAAAATTCTTAAATCACTGCGGTTATTCACATAAGGCAGATAAGCGGCATAACGCGTCCGCATTTTATCCCAGTCTACACCATGAAATTTTTCATCGTAAAAATTTTCGTCTAAACCTACCCAGGTTTCGTAAAACATCTGGTTAAACTCGGCATTTAGGTTCCTGGTAAATTTATAGCCGTGATCCACCCGATCAAGCTTATTACCTTCTAAGCTATACTTATTGATTGCACCTCTTGATAAAACGAAAAACTTATCCCCTGCCGAAATAATGGAGTAATCGCCACCATCAGCAACTTTTTCAGTTTTATTGGCTTCAAAGGGCTCGATAGTGGTGCGATACAAGCCTGGCGTACCACCTTCGTGGTTAGAAGAATAAAAAGCATACGTTTTATCGCCCTTTGCGTAAACATCTGTTCCGTACTGGCCACCAAATGAAGGGCCGACCAATTCAATTCTATCCAAAAGATCTTCAGTATTAATGGTAATTATACTTGCAGGCTTAGGTGTAGGCTTAACTTCAGTTTTCTTTTTAGCCGTATCGGTCTTTGATTTTTTATCATTTTTATTTTCAGTTGCAGGCTTAACATCCGTCGGTGCGGGCTTGCTCTCTTTAAACAGGTCATCAAATTTATCAGAACGATAAGGCTCATCATAATTATTTAAAGCCATGCGGTAAATATGTGCATTTTGCATTCCTGTCGGATAGGAAGGCTTGGTGCGGGCACTGGTAAAGAAAATATATTTGCCATCCGGCGACCAGGCCGGGCTGGTTTCGGTAACGCCTGTGTTGGTTAAGTTGATGGTTTTATTGTTTTTGATTTGATGTACCATAATATCCTGTTCAAAATTGCGGTAAACGGTGAACAGCACATATTCGTCATTTGGCGAAAAACTTGGTGTTGCGCTCTGTATGGCCCAAAACTCATCGGTTACCAAAGTTTTAGCCTCGAAAGTTTTAAGGTCCATCAGTTTAAGTTCGTTCCGGCCACTTAAATACACCGCCATGGTTTTAGTTTTATTCAACGTAATATCGCGTACATTTGCTTTGTCTTTTGTAAGCTGTTTTACAGTACCTTTTCCATCGCCTGTGATGGTAAACCAGTTCTGGTAACCATTAGTGGTTTGACTGAAGAGAATTGTTTTATTATCCGCCAGCCACTTACATTCCAGGGCGCGTTCGCCACTGTTGGTAATTTTTCGGATAAACTTTCCATCAGCATCGCTCACAAACACCTCGCCACGTGAAATGAAAGCCATCTTTTTCCCGTCGTTTGAAACATCAAAGGCTGAAATATTGCCACGTACATCGTACTCCTGCTCTTTACTCAATACCTGATTGCGCGAAGTGCTTATATTCACTTTTTCGGCTTTCTTAGTGGCAACATCGTAAGTATACAACTGATAATCTTTTTCGAACACCACCGTAGTTCCATTAGCCGAAACAAACGGACGCTTAATGGAAGTATCGAAGTTTGTTAAACCGGTTTTTTTGCCATTGATAAAGGTATAGAGGTTATATTCATCGTTGCTTTCATCCGATACAAAAAATATATTGCCTTTTTGGTCAACACTCGTCCAGAAATCTTTCCCGATATAATCGGTATAACGTTTATAACTTTTTGTTTTTGGGTTGTATGACTGAATATCGGGATTATAGGCTCCTTTATAGTGTTTACGGTTGGCGAAGCGCATACTTTCCCAGGTATCGTTAAAAAACAACTCTCCTGTTGGTGATTCAGCAATATGGTGTGTGGTATTAAAATAGTTATTGAATAAACGAACCGCTGTTCCGCCGTTTACATTTACTTTATAACTTGAAAAAGAATTGTAACGGCCCGAAGTAAAATAAATGGTTTTAGAATCCCAGCTCCAGTTATCTACTTCATCACTGGCATCATTAAATGTTAACTGTTTAATATCGCCACCCGCTAAAGGCATTACATAAATATCATAATTACCAAACTGATTAGATGAAAAAGCCAGCCATTTTCCGTCGGGAGATATTTTAGGATTGATTTCTTCGCCCTGCATGGCTGTAATGCGCGATGCTATGCCACCTTTTAACGGAACTTTCCAAATATCACCATCGTAACTAAATACTATTGTTTGTGCATCTGGCGTTAAAGCAGGATATGCGGCGAAATAAGTTTGATTTTGGGCAAATGAATGTGCCGGCCATAAAAAAGCCAGTGCCACAAATGATTTCACAAAGGATTTGATCATAATTAAGTTAGTTTGGCTCCGGAAAGGCAGTTCTTTTTTGATAAAAACAGCTTAACCTTAAGAACGATAAAATTTATGGATGAAATTACGCAACAGATTTTATATTCGTAAACAATAAAATGTATTTTTGATTGATTTGAAAGTAGTACACCTAAATACCTATGATGGAAATGGCGGAGCAGGGAGGGCCTGTTTGCGTTTAAGTGATGCTTTAAAAGCCAATGGAATCGATTCGAAAGTACTGGTTTATTATAAATTTGGCCAAAATCCCAAAATAGACACTTTCAGCAAATCACCATTACAGAAAGCCAAAGCCGTTTATAACATCTTATCAGAAAGATATTTTGCCAAGTGGTTAAGCAAATCGGTAAAAACACCATTCAGTTTGCAATGGTTTGGCCGTTCGGTGATCAACCATCCTGACGTTAAAAATGCAGACATTATCCATTTACATTGGATAAATCATGGTTTTCTCAATCCTAAGTTTCTGGCGCAGCTGGATGAACTGGAAAAACCGATTGTGTGGACTTTTCATGATAGCAATGCATTTACCGGTGGCTGCCATGTACGCTATGGTTGTGAACATTTTCACCAGCAATGTGGCCATTGCCCCATTCTGAAAATTAGCGGTAAAGACGATATTTCCCACAAAACCTGGGTGCGTAAACAAAAAGCGTACACCAGATTAAATTTCCATATTGTGGCACCAAGCCGATGGATGGCTGCCTCGGTAAAATTCAGTAGTTTATTAGGTACCAGGAAAACTACCGTTATTCCAAATACGATCGAAACAAAAATTTTTAAACCTTATGTTAAATCGGAAGCGAAAAAAGTCTTAAAGATCAATCCCGATAAATTTGTATTGATGAGCGGATTTATGCCCTCAAAAAACGACAAACATAAAGGAACCCCTTATTTAGTTGAAGCTTTGGAAATCCTTTCGCGCAGAAGCGGGATACAAAAAGAAAATATTGAACTGGTTATTTTCGGAAACAAAGAAAATGCAGAAATGCCCGAATTTCCTTTCAAAACCACTTTCCTGGGCACTATTAACAAAGATGATCATTTAGCGAAGTGCTATTCTGCTGCCGATGCTTTTATTACGCCTTCTTTAGAAGATAACCTGCCCAATACAGTGATGGAAAGTTTATCTTGTGCTACACCAGTGATTGCTTTTACCACCGGCGGGATTCCGGATATGGTTAAACACCTGCAAAACGGCTACCTGGCCAAATATCAAAATGCAGAGGATTTAGCAAATGGCATTGAATGGTTGTATCACCGTCCGAATAAAGAAGAAATTCAGAAAGCTGCGAGATTGAGTATTCTAACCGATTTTTCGGAGGAAATTATTGCTGCAGAACACATTCATCTTTACGAAACACTGATTAATTTACTGCCTAAATAAACCCATATTTAAAAAAATTTCATAACGCTACTAGTTATTCGGTTTGCAAAATCTTATTCTCCATTCTACAAATAAAAAACTGGTTAATCTTTATTAAATTTATACCGACTGAACTGGTAAATGGAAAGCATCGAAAACTATTCTGCAAGTATTAAAGCATTAAAATCTGCTATTTTATTGAGCCGGTATAAAGCAGCTACTTTTGTAAACAAAGAGCTTTTACTGCTCTATTTTACAGTAGGTAAATTCATTTCGGAAAAGGTAGAAAAAGAGAAATGGGGCGCCAAAGTGATAGATAATCTTTCTAATGATTTACAGTTAGAGTTACCAGGTTTAAGAGGATTTTCAGGCACAAATATTAAACGGATGAGGTTCTTTTTCGAATCGTGGAGAGAACAAATCTTAATTAGTCCGTCACTGACGGACCAATTACAAAAAACTGATATTGAACACATTGAATTTAGACCGTCAGTAACGGACCAATTGGAAAAGACATTTTTCAACATCAGTTTTACCCACCACATTGAAATTCTACAGAATTCAAAATCGGTCGAAGAAAAGATATATTATATCCAAAAGGCAGCTATCGAATTTTGGAGTGTTGGTACCTTAAAGCACCAACTTAAAAACAAATCATTCAGTAACTCCGGCAGTTTACCAAATAATTTTTCGAAAACAATTTCCAATGAAAAATTAAGAGACCAAGCGTTGAAGTCTTTTAAAGATGAATACCTTTTGGATTTTATTAACCTAGAGGATCCTGATGAAGAAGATGAAAGAGTTGTAGAAAGTGGAATAGTACAGAATATTAAGAAGTTCTTAATGTCGTTAGGAACTGATTTTGCTTTTATCAGCAACCAGTACAGATTGATTGTTGAAGATGAGGAATACTTTATAGATCTTTTGTTTTTTAACCGCCGCTTACAATGTTTGGTTGTTTTCGAACTTAAAACCGGAAAATTCAAACCTGAGTATTTGGGCAAAATGAATTTCTATCTATCTGCTCTTGATGAATATGTTAAACAGCCACATGAGCAGCCATCAATAGGCATCATACTTTGCAAAGAAAAGAAGAATAAAATTGTAGAATTTTCATTCCGCGATTTTAACAAAGCAATGGGTGTTTCTACCTATAAAACCAGTGCAACATTACCTAAAGCATTTAAAGGTTTAATTCCGGATGCCGAAACCTTTAAAAAATTAATGGATTAACCCATGCCCAAATTAACTGTTATCACTATTGTGTACAATAACGTTCGCGACATTGAGCGTACTATGAAATCTGTTTTAAATCAGACTTATCAAAACATTGAATATATTATCATTGACGGAGCCTCGTCTGATGGAACACTGCAGGTAGTTCAGCAGTATAAGGACCGGATCTCGAAAATCATATCAGAACCCGACAAGGGCATTTATGACGCCATGAATAAAGGTTTGGCCTTGGCAACAGGTGATTATGTGTTATTTATGAACTCGGGAGATGAGATTTATGACAACCACACAGTAGAAGATGTTTTTGCAACTGCTCCCGGTGCCGATATATATTACGGCGAAACTGAAATGTATAACGATAACTGGGAAAATTTAGGCCGAAGGAGGCACGAAGCACCAGATGAGTTCGACTGGAAGAGTTTTAAATATGGCATGAATATCAGTCATCAGGCCATTTATATCCGCCGCAGCATCATTACGCCTTATGATTTAACTTATCAATACAGCGCTGATATCGACTGGATTATCAAAGCGGCTAAAAAGGCATCTAATATTGTAAATGTGCACCGTTATGTAGCCAAATACCTGATTGGTGGCATGAGCAAGAAAAAACACCGGGAAAGTTTAAAAGAACGGTTTAAAATTTTTACTAAATATTATGGCTTGATCCCCAATATTTTTAATCATATAATTATTGCCGGCAATTTAGCATGGTACTTTATTAGGCACAGAAGAACAAATGATTAATTTATGAATGAAGAAATTAACGAACTCATTTCTCACTATGAAGAAGAAAAAACACAGCTTGAACTGTGGATAAAAGGAGCGGTAGAACAATCAGACTATAAATCTGCTCACGTAAACCAGAAAGCTTTAATTTATATTAATAACCAACTTCGCATCTTCAAAGCACTTAATGATCCTTACTATTTAGAAAAAGAAGAATATGAAAACCATATCAGTCTTTATGAAAAGATTTCTTTAAACCATGAACAAATTAGTGATTACATTAAAGAGCAAATTCAGAAAATAAGATTGAATTTAGATGACTTAAACAGTCGCAAAATTGCTGCTTTTCATGACGGACAAGAATTTGATGATGCAGTATTTGATCTGGTTGAAAATAAGATTAGTGCTTTCATTTTTAACCTCCGTAAAGAAGAAAATCTTTATATCAAGTTTTCGGTTAAAAAGAACAAAATCATTATCCGTCTAACCCCGTTTGCAGATATTTTGGTTAGCGATTATTTTAATAAATCTACAGTAACTGTACTTAAACAAATCGGATTCACGAAAAATAAACTGCGTACCTGTTTTCAGCTTAAATATCCTCTGGATAGCTTTAAAGATGCCAGTCCGATCAAGACAATTGTAAGCAGGGTAGTTTATGAAGCCTTTTATAATTATCAGGTAAACAAATCAACAACTCTTGAAATTATTCCCCAATCTTAAATTTCTAAAAACAATACTTTTCCCTAACTGTCTTTAAATATATCACCTATTAAAAATTTAAAGATTATGGGACAATTAAGTAACCGCACCATTGCTGTACTTTCAGAGAGCGGATTTGAAGAAGTAGAATTAACCGAACCAGTTAAAAGGTTAAAAGAAGAGGGCGCAACCGTTCACATCATCTCCTCAAAAAGCGGAAAAATAAAAGCCTGGGATCAGGACCATTGGTCGATAGAAGTTGACGTTGACAAAACCATTTCAGAAGCAAACGCTGATGACTACAACGGGCTACTTTTACCAGGCGGTGTAATTAATCCGGATCAGTTAAGGGTTAATGAAGATGCACTGGCTTTTGTAAAAGCTTTCTTCTCCGATGGGAAACCAGTTGCTGCCATTTGCCACGGTCCACAAACGTTGATCAACGCAGATGTCGTGCAAGGCAGAAAATTAACGTCGGTAAAAAATATTTCGAAGGATTTAATTAATGCCGGAGCGATCTGGTCTGATGAAGAAGTGGTAGTAGACCAGGGTTTGGTTACAAGCCGTACCCCTGAAGATTTACCCGCATTTAACGATAAAATTGTAGAGGAATTTGCCGAAGGAGTTCATGAAGGCCAACATGCCTAAAATTTTGGACGCTCTTTCTAGATTCACTCAAAAACGGTTGGCAATTTGTCAGCCGTTTTTCTTTTAAGCTGCTTTTTAGGCCGTCAGCTGTTACCATCTGAGGAGTCTTACTTTCTAAATGGAATTGACTTACAGAACCGTTTACGATGTCGGATGGCCACATCCAACATCACTTATAACTTTACCTGCCTGATGATATTTTTGATATTCAGTTCAATAATATCGGTCATGGTTTTACACCGCAGGTAATTGGTATCCTTAAAATAATCGCTCATTCCCTGTTTAAGTAAAGCAATATTTTCGGGTGTAGTGAGCTCTTCTTTATTTGATACATCCCGAAGATCGGTTAAACGGTGTCGTTCGCTTCTTACACGATGTACAATTGATGAGCGCTCCTCCTGCTGGTACTGCAATACCGTTTTCTCTGTCAGTTGCTCCATACTCATTTTTACGTAAGGAAGGTTTTCTTTAAAAAACTGCGGTAAGTAAACTTTTAAATTCCCTTCGTAAAACTGTTGATCAAAATCTATCGCCCGGATACGGAACTGGATATCATCAAAATCAGGTGTAATCTGCACCACAAAATTATAGGCGCGCATATCGCCCAAAAGCATAATCAAACAGCGTTCATTAAATTTTACAAATTCTTTAGCTATACGTGTAGGGTTAAACTCTGGTGTATACAATTGCCCTTTTGTAAAAACATCACCTGGAATGCCGGCAATATGTTCTTCTACCAAAGTATTGCCATCTACAAGGTAATTTACCTGATTCGGTGAAAGTATTTCTTCCATTTCAAGTCCGTAAATCCTGGAGGCGTCAGCCTTTTTTACGTAGAAGTAATCATATACATCATTCAAACGGTTTACAATACGGATACGGAAAGGGTGGGTATTGCCAAAGGTGCAATATTCTATTCTATCAATGTACTTATGCTCAACAATGCGCAGGTTTCCCGAAGCTTTAAGATTTGCATAAATTTCCTTTAAGCCATCATGCAATCTTTCAATTAAATCCTGAGCATATATAGGTCCCTCCCATAATGAGTCCTTACCAAACTTATCCATTAGCGGAAAAGCCTCATTAAATTGCATCAGGTCATTATAACCGATAGGCAATTTCGCTTCACGCTGGTAGGTACGCAAATATTTCTGCAAAGCAGGGCTAACCGGAAAAATCGGTTTCTTTTTTGAAATTTTTACGTCGTTGTTTTCCATTTAATGACAAGGTACTATTTTAAAAATTTAACCGCAAAGGACGCAAAGTTTTACGCAAAGGATGCGGAGCAAAACCTCATAGCGTGCCTGGCGCCTATTTCATTGCATGCTTTGCGGTTAATCTTTCGGATAACTAAACGGCAATCCAGCGAGATACCTGCTGATTTTCCGGTAAGGGTAATTTCCTGCCCCGCGATCAGCAAACTGCACAATGATGGTATTCGTTTTCGGATCAACATATAACCTTTGGCCAAGCATCCCTTCAGCCGCATAATCGCCCTTATCCCCTTCTTGCGGGATCCACCAGAGATAATGGTGTGCCGATTTCTGCCATCCTTTAGCCGATACAGGCTTTTCTGTTCCAATACGGGTGGATTGATTTACCCAGCTTTCCGGAACCACCTGCTTTCCATTGTACTTACCCTTGTTTAAATATAAACGGCCGATTTTTGCAAAATCAATGGCCGTAACCTGAAAACGGCTTGCCGTATTGGTGAGGCCGTTAACCTGATCTAAACCCCAAGTTGCATGATACGCGGTACCTATCTTTTGCCACACATGAGTTTCAAAATATTTTGCTACCGATTTTCCGGTGGCCTTTTTTAAAACCCAGCCTAACAAAATCGGGTCGATACTTTTATACACCCAAACCGTACCTGGTTGGTTAACCAGTTTAACCCTCATCAGTTGCGCTTTCATATCGTCGGTATAATAATACTTGGCCTCATCAGAAAAAAATGCTTTTACTATACCACCCAAAGCATCCCGAAACTCAAGGCCCGATTTCATATCCAAAAGATTTTTTAAAGTGATCTGTTCAAAAGCGGGGTTGGATTTTAATTCGGGAATGTATTGTGTTACTTTATCATCCAGGCTTTTAATGCTGCGCTCGGCCAATGCCTGACCTATAGCAATAGAAATCATACTTTTAGCGCCTGAAAATATACTGGTTAGCGTACTATCGCTGTAACCTTTAGCATATCTCTCGTACAAGATACTATCATTCCTGATCACGATAAAAGCATTGACCTGTCCATTTTTTAAATAGTTTTTTAATGGAATAGAGCGGTTATCGCCATCTCTAACATGAAGCGTATCCAGATCGTTCCGCTGTTTTGCCGATCTTATAAAATGAAAAACCGAATCACTTCTATGCGAAACTTCCTGCGGAAAAACTTTATAGGTTTCAGCATTTGGCGTTCTGTATTTTAATACCTTCAACAAATAAGGTTTCCAAAGGAATAAGGCCAGCAACGATAAAAAAAAAGTATAAATCAGGATCAACAATATTTTTTTGACTGTCTTCATGGATAGGCGTTCTAGGGCAAATATAAAGATTTATAAAATTATACCTGCTTTGGCAAATCTCCCTGAAAAAGAACTTAATATTGAGGTTTATACTTCCACCGCCTATGGCTCCATAACCAGTATTCGGGCTGTGCGTTGATTATTTTTTCCAGAAAACGGGTATGCAGTTCAGTAATTTCGAACGGAGCGGTTTCGGCAGGATTTAAACAAAGCGGCACACAATCAACCTCATAAAAACCACGTTTCAATACATTCACTTTAAAATAAAATATGGGCTGATTGGTACGCATGGCAATTTTTTCAATTCCCAACTGTATGGAACTGGGCTGATGCATAAAATCTGTCCAATAATGAGATTCATCTTTGGCAGGTGCCTGGTCATTACCAAAACTAAACATGCTCGGTTTGCCTTTGCTGGCTTGCAATGCCCGCATGGTCTGCCGCATGGCAATTAATTTATTACCAAATTTACTTCGTACTTTTTTAAACCAATGATCAAATACCGGATTGCTAAGAGGTTTATAAATCGGGTAATGATCTGCACGAAAATTGAGTCCGATACCTAATGTACCCCACTCCCAATTGCCATAATGTGCCGAACAGATTAATACACTCTGGCCGTGGTCTAAATATTCCTGGACCTGTTTTTTATTTTTAAATACAAAGCGTTTTTCGATCTCCTGTTTAGAGATACTTTGCATTTTAACAATTTCAAACACCAGCGAGGCCAGATAACGGTAAAATCGTTTTTCGATAATTAAAATCTCTTGTAATGTTCTATCCGGAAATGCATTCAGCAAATTTTTCCTCACCACTTTCCTGCGGTAGCGAAATACAAAATACAGCAACAGATATGCTCCATCAGCGAAAATGTACAATACAGATAATGGAAGCAAGGCTAATGTGCTTAAAAGAAATATTCCCAAACGGGAAATCCACGTCTTAATCATCAGGGTAGTTGAAACGCTAATTTATAAAGCACCTGGAAAAATTTTGCCACGAAAATGTTAGATTTCATTTTTACAACAATGGATATAGCTAAGCCATTGCATCCATAATATCATAATCTTTTATATGAGTTGATGAAACCTTTGGTTCAGGCTTATATTTCCATCTCCGATGACTCCACAGCCAATAAGCGGGTGCTTCTTTAATGATATCTTCCAGAAAGAGCGTATGCATATCGGTAATTTCAAACTCGCCTGTTTCAGATGGATTTATACAGATAGGCACACAATCAACTTCATAATAACCTCTCTTCAAATAATTGATTTTTAGATAAAAAACGGGGCGGTTGGTTTTCCTGGCGATTTTTTCTACCCCCAACTGTATAGAAGATTGCTGATTTAAAAAGGTTGTCCAATAATTTGATTCATCTTTTGAAGGTGCCTGATCGCTGCCAAAAGTGAATATAGTTGACTTATGCTTATTGGCTTGGATCGCCCTTAAGGTTTGTCGCATGGATACCATGTTATTGCCAAATTTGCTTCTCATCTTCAGGAACCAGTTATCAAAATTTTCATTGCTTAAAGGTTTATAAATCGGAAAATGTTCACCAGAAAAGTTCAGGCCAATAGCCATGCATACCCATTCATAATTGCCATAATGCGATGAGCAGAAAAGTACACTTTCATTATTTTTCAGATAGGCTTCTACCAGATCGGCATTCTTAAATTTTACCCTTTTGTTCAACTCCTTTTTAGAAATGCTTTTCATTTTGATCACCTCTATAAAAAGTGAAGCCAAAAATTTATAAAACCGTTTCTCTATTGCATAAATTTCAGTGCCGTTTTTTTCCGGAAAAGCATTCATCAGGTTTTCTTTAACCACTTTTCTGCGGTAACCAAAAATATAAAACAGCAATACATAAAAAGCGTCTGCCAATCCATATAATAAAAATAGCGGCAATAGAGAGAGTACATTTAATAAAAATATACCCGCCTTGGATAATCCTTTATGAATCACGATATAATTAGTTTGTTTGAACCGCAAAATTAAAATTGCCGGTAAATCCGATTGCCACCAGATTGTTAACTTTACATTCCCATAAGTTTTATGAAAAAAGCCTGACAGAAAATGGCAATTGTGATTAAATCGAAAACCAGATCATCCTTCAGCTTTACTACTAAATTATTAAGCCGTTTGGCATAAAAAAAGCCCCGATTTACATCGAGGCTTTTGATCTATATTTTATTCCCGCTTAGGAATGTAGGATTAAGCGAATTGCTTTCCTTTAACTTTACGTTCTTGCTCAGTTAAGAAGATTTTACGTAAACGCATGCTTACCGGAGTAACTTCGATGTACTCGTCAGCCTGGATGTATTCCATAGCCTCTTCCAGCGAAAATTTAATTGCCGGTGCGATACGGGTGTTATCATCCGTACCAGATGCACGCATGTTGGTTAAAGCTTTACCTTTCACGATATTGATTACTAAATCATTATCACGGATATGCTCTCCCAAAATTTGTCCTTCGTAAATATCTACTCCCGGATCAACAAAGAAACGGCCTCTATCCTGTAATTTATCGATAGAATAAGCAGTAGTGGTACCTTTATCCATCGAGATTAATACACCATTCAAACGGCCAGGAATCGTCCCTTTCCAAGGTTCGTAAGATTTGAAACGGTGTGCCATAATCGCCTCACCGGCGGTAGCAGTTAAAACGTTGTTACGTAAACCGATGATACCGCGAGATGGAATTTCGAATTCTAAGTGTTGTAAGTCGCCTTTTGGTTCCATAATCAATAACTCACCTTTACGTTGGGTTACCAATTCAATTACTTTACCAGAAACTTCAGCAGGTACATCTACAATCAGGGTTTCGATTGGCTCATGTTTTTTACCATCGATTTCTTTAACAATAACCTGTGGCTGCCCTACCTGCAATTCATAACCTTCACGACGCATCGTTTCAATTAATACCGATAAGTGAAGGATACCACGGCCATATACCAACCACGAATCTGCACCTTGAGTTTCAACAACTTTTAATGCCAGGTTCTTCTCCATTTCTTTGATCAAACGGTCTTTAATCCTTTGAGAAGTTACCAGTTTACCTTCTTTACCGAAGAATGGTGAGTTATTAATGGTAAATAACATGTTCATTGTCGGCTCATCGATACTGATTACCGGTAATTGTTCTGGTGCTTCAAAATCAGCAATAGTATCACCAATTTCAAAACCGTCAATACCTACAACCGCACAGATATCGCCAGAGCTTACTTCTGTCGCTCTTACCTTACCTAAACCTTCGAATGTATAAAGTTCTTTTACCCTTGATTTAACGATTTTTCCATCGCGTTTGATTAAAGTAACCGGTTGGTTTTCTTTAATGGTACCGCGGTGAACACGGCCAATTGCAATACGACCTACGAAAGACGAATAATCCAACGAGGTGATCTGCATTTGTAATGTACCTTCGTTTATTGGTGCAGCAGGAATATTTTCTACCACAGCATCCAACAAGGCAAAAATATCAGTTGTTGGTTTCTGCCAGTCAGTACTCATCCACCCTTGTTTAGATGAACCGTAAATAACCGGGAAATCCAATTGCTCTTCAGTAGCTTCAAGGTTAAAAAACAATTCGAAAATCTGCTCGTAAACCTCTTCCGGGCGACAGTTTTCTTTATCCACTTTGTTTACCACCACAATCGGCTTTAAACCTAATGCCAACGCTTTTTGTGTTACGAAACGGGTTTGAGGCATTGCACCTTCAAAAGCATCGCAAAGTAAAAGTACACCATCTGCCATTTTCAAAACACGCTCTACTTCACCGCCAAAATCCGCGTGACCAGGTGTATCGATAATGTTAATTTTTACATCTTTATATTTAACAGAAACGTTTTTAGACACGATTGTGATACCACGCTCACGCTCTAAATCGTTGTTATCCAATATCAACTCTCCTGTTTGTTCGTTGTCACGAAAAATAGAACAAGAGTGTAAAATCTTATCAACCAACGTGGTTTTACCGTGGTCAACGTGTGCTATAATAGCTATGTTTCTAATCTTTTGCATAAAATGCGCCTCAAATTTGGCGCAAAGATAGTGTTTAGAAATGGATTTTTCACTATAACGCCTACTATTTAATGCATTGATAACGCTGCAATAGTCTCATTTTTAATTAGAAAAGCAATTCCGGCAGCTTTTCGGTTTAATCGATCCTGTTGTACAATTAGCCTTCATCAAAAATTCTGGGCAACCGTTTCCATCAGGTTTAAAAACCAAAGCCTGTTTAAAAAAATCGTTCAAATTCAAATGAATAAAACAAATGACTAATTTGAAGGTATTATGTAAATGGAAAAATCAATACAGGAATTATTTGATCAATATGAAGAAAAGTCGCTTGAAGTAGAAGCAGCAAAAAGGGCTATGGATGCGGCTGAAGTGCCGGATTTATCAAAGGAAGAATACATTACCGGTCCACAGGCCGACGAACACCTTATTGCCTGTATAGAAAGGGAACGCAAAGAAATGGAATTGGAAACCCTTAGCCAGGAGTGGTCTGAAATTCAGGATGAATTGGCAGAAAAACTTTGTAAAATCAACACCAAAGTTCTGGTAAAAGATAAACGGGATGAATGTACTGTATTGATCCATTGCGAAGGCGGCGGCATTATAATTGAAGACAAAGAAATAAATTAATACCTAAACTATAATAATCTATAAAAATTAGACCTGTTAATTTGAACAATTAATGCGTTAAGATAACAGCCATAAATTCCGATTTATAAGTTTAGCTTTAACCAATCCGGATAAGTTACCACACCCAGTTCTGGTCGGGCTTCTCCGTTCAAAATGGCAATAAACTCCAGTGCATGTCCATCAGGATCATTAAAATAAATGGCCACAGCAGGCATCCATGCAAAAACCATGGGATCATGATTGGCACTCTTAAGAAAATTATAAGGCTGAAGGTTTTTAGATTCCAAAAACTGAACTGATTTATTCAATACATCATCCACCTCACAGCGAAATGCAAAGTGCCTTACATCAATTTCTTTTTTTGGCTTTTCCCAAATCCCCAGCATGGCTTCCTGCGGCTTGCCAATCCAGAAAAAAGCAATTCTGCGGTCGGCTTCATAATGGCATTGCGTTAATCCTAAAACATTGCTGTAAAAATCAATCGATCTTTCCAAATCTTCAACATAGATATGCGTTTCAAACAATCCTTTTATCATGCTGTCAAGATAGCGATAACTTGTACGAGCAAAAAATCATGTTTTTCGATATTAACATCAATAAAATCGATTAGCATAGTTATTCTGTAAATTCGTTACTTAAATGCAGTTGATTTTAATGGAAACAATAAAGCTGGGATGAACAAAAGGGTTTTAAGGTATACAGGCAGATCTTTAATCATTTTTAGTGTACTAATTGCGATTTACTTCATCACTGCATTCTGCTGCTCGCGTATTACAATAAATGCCAATCCTGTAAATGCGAAGGAAGTAGACATATACATGATGACAAATGGTGTGCATACCGACATTATTGTTCCGGCTGTTAGCTCAGAAATTGACTGGACGAAAGAAATCCCTTACCATAACAGTTTAAAGGCCGACAGTAGTTACCATTATCTGGCCATGGGCTGGGGCGATAAGCAGTTTTACCTGGAAACTCCTGAATTTTCAGACCTAAAACTAAGTAACGCTCTACTGGCAATTTCTGGCTTAAGCACCTCGGCCATGCACACTACTTATTATAAAAATATAAAGGAAGATGAGAACTGTATAAAAATCATGATCAGCAAAACACAATACCAGCAGCTGGTCCGCTATATTTTAAATAGCTTTAAAAAAGATGATTCAGGACATTTAATTGTTGTTCAATCAAACATTCATTATGATATTGGCGACGCTTTTTATGAAGCCAAAGGAAGTTACAGTATTTTCAAAACCTGCAATACCTGGGCTAATGCTGCTTTAAAAAGCTGTGGACAACGAAGCTGTTTATGGACGATATTTGATACAGGTATTTTTTTGAAGTATGAGTAGCCATGCGAACGATCGTCATACCCACTCGATTGGGAATCTTAAAGCGCTTGTATTACGACTCCTACATGCGCCAATCTTGTGGACACATCTCTGTTAATTTAAAATTGTTTTTAGCATCGTTGCTAGATCAATCGTCATGCTGAATTTATTCTACACGTCGAAATAGTATTTTCAATTGTCTTGTAGCTACTACGTGGTCAGCATCTTTCCACTTATTAGACCCTGAAATAAATTCAGGATGACGAAATTCAAGAGAAATTATAGAACTTGATATAATATACTAAACCTCAAATGCCCAGTTTAAAAAAGCAGGCATCACACTTTCCCAGGTAGGTACATTATGTTTGCCGCCAACTTTCTCGTAGTAAAAAACATGATCAGGCCTTTTGTAGCCCTTATTTAATAGGATTTTAACCACATCAATGGTATCGTCTATAGAATCGATAATTAAGTTTTTATTCCGATCAGCAACTTCGTCTTCCGTTCCGGTCATCAACCAGAATTTCATATCCGGCTTGCTGGAAGTGTTTTCCAACTGCTGATGCATAATGCGGTCAGCATCCGTATAACCATCATTTAAATCCTTTTTTCTCCACCAAAATGCACCTGAAAAAACACCGACAACATCAAACGAAGCAGGATTATTCCAGGCAATATCAAAAGCAGAGAGGCCTCCCAGAGAAAATCCGGCGAAACCCACCTTACCGGTAACCGGCATCGCAATTTTCTTTTTAACAAAAGGCAAAAGTTCTTTGACTACAAAATCGGCATAGAGGTTTGCTTTTGCGCCACGCCCTTTAAAATCGGGCACACCAGCAACCCCATATTCCATTAAACGATCGTCTGATGCCTTAATGGCCACCACAATGAGCCTATGGTTTCTTTTAGCATGATGCGCATCTTCCAAAATCTGACTAAAATTCATCTTGGCCACATCTTGTCCATCGTTTAACAAAAGAAGTTCTATTTTTTCATTACCCAAAATACCTTCGGGCGTATAAATATCTATCTCTACCTCACGTTTTAAATAATTTGAAGATATTTTAAAGTTGGTGGCATTAACTTTTACCGATAAAATGGTGGTGTACTTCATAATCAAGATCCCTATCACATGGCTATCGCCTCAGCATTAGGCTGCAAAGGTACAAATCTCTATAAACTATTAATTATCATAGGATATTTTTTACAATCACAACATCATTTCATTCATTTTTAATATTGAAGCTATTCTTATTGTAGATTTTAATTTATATCTTAAACATTCAATTTGTATTATGGTTAAAGAAGAACATAAGAAATGGTACAGCCCGAATTTAAGTGGCGAAATCGACATGCTCATCTTTGGTCACGGTGGCATCCCTATCCTACTGTTCCCAACAAGTATGGGTCGGTATTTTGAAAACAAGGATTTCAAATTGATCGATTCTGTAGCGGGATTTATCAATGAAGGAAAAATTAAAATTTATTGTCCGGATAGCATTGACAAACTGAGCTGGTACAACAAAAGTATTCATCCTGCCGACAGGGTTAAAAACCACATTTGGTATGATAAATATTTATTGGAAGAAGTAGCACCGCTGGCCAGGCACGAAACCGGCCATAGTAAAATAATTACCGCTGGCTGCAGCTTTGGCGGTTATCACGCTGCAAATTTCGCTTTCAGGCATCCATGGCTGGTTAGCCATATGTTTAGCATGAGTGGCGCTTTCGATATAACGGGCCAGCTAGACGGTTTTTACAATGATGATGTTTATTTTAATAACCCGATTGATTTCATATTGAACAACAGTAATCCTGAGCTACATTACATGAAAATTGTTTTAGGTACAACCGACCGCGATATGTGCAGGGCAGATAATGAGCGTTTATCTAACATCCTAAATAAAAAGGGCATCAACCACTGGCTGGATATCAGACAAAACGCAGATCACGACTGGCCAATCTGGAGAGAAATGTTTCCGGATTATATTGCACAGCTATAGATTAGTCCTTAGTCTGGAGTCTTGAGTCTGTAGTCGATTTAGCTAAAAGCATCAAACAATTAGCCGATTAACCAGTTAACAATTAAACAAAATTACCAATGTAACCATCATGAGCAAACAAGCATAACCAACAAAAAGGCTTATGATCGCCTCATCACCTTTGAAAGACAATTAAAACTATGAAGAAAATAGGGATTTTATTTGGACAGGAACGCTCTTTTCCTGAAGCCGTAATCGAAAGAATTAATCAAAAAGCAGAGAAGGGCATTACTGCCGAAGCCGTTAAAATCGATAAGATATTTCAGAATGTACCACTGGGTTATTCAGTAATCATAGATCGTATTTCGCAGGATGTACCATTCTACCGCGCTTCATTAAAAAATGCTGCCATTACAGGAACTGCCGTAATCAACAATCCATTTTGGTGGAGTGCCGACGAGAAGTTTTTTAATAATGCCCTGGCCGAACAGATTGGTGTTCCAGTACCTAAAACGGCCTTGATCCCTTCCAGAGAACATCCAACGGGAACAACGTCCGAATCATTTTCTAACCTGGAAATGCCCTTAAACTGGGATGCGATTTTTGAGTATGTGGGTTTTCCGGCTTATATGAAACCTTACGATGGCGGTGGCTGGAGAGATGTTTATAAACTTCATGATAAAGAAGATTTTTTTGACAAACACAGTGGCACGCAGCAATTAGTGATGCTTTTGCAGGAAGAGATTATTTTCGAAGAATATTTCAGGTGTTATTGTATAGGTGGCAAACATGTTCGCATTATGCAGTACGACCCTCGCAACCCACATCATTTACGGTATGCAACCGAGGGTAAATCGCCAGATCCGAAATTGCTTAAAACGGTTGAAGAATATACTTTAAAACTATGTAACTATTTAGGATATGATTTCAATACGGTTGAGTTCGCGGTGCGTAATGGAGTACCTATTGCTATCGACTTCTGTAACCCGGCTCCAGATGCCGACATTAAAAGTGTTGGTCAGGAAAATTTTGATTGGGTAGTAGAAACCACAGCAAACTATGCGATAGAACGGGCCAAAGCACAAAAAGACGGACAAGATAATTTAACCTGGGGCGAATATATTAAATCGTCAGTTGAAGGCAAACCTCTAATCGCTAAAGCTGAATCAAAGGTAACTAAAACAACCGCCGCAAAAAAAACCACGCCTACTGAAAAGGCTAAAGCGGCAACAACAGAAAAAACAACTGCAAAACCTAAAAAAGCTGCAGTAAAAAAATAAGGGGATTTAATTTATATTAATAAAGGATGAACGAGTTTACGCTGGGCATAGAAGAAGAATACATGGTAATTGATCCCGTTACCAGAGAACTTACTTCTCACGAACAAAAAATTGTTGAAGCCGCACAAAAAATACACAAAGACCAGGTTAAGGCAGAAATGCACCAGGCTGTGGTAGAGGTGGGAACAGGTATTTGCCGTACCACTACCGAAGCGCGCAAGGAAATTGCTCAATTGCGTTATACCGTTTCTCAACTGGCCGGAGAGCAAGGCCTGCGGATTGGAGCCGCGGGGACACACCCTTTTTCTCACTGGGAAAAGCAGCTGATTACCGAACATCCACGTTACAACGAAATTGTGAACGAACTACAGGAGGCTGCACGTTCCAATCTTATTTTTGGTCTGCACGTACACGTAGGTTTCCAATCGCGCGAACTGGCTATCCACATTGCCAATCAGGTGAGATATTTCTTACCACACGTTTTTGCTTTATCAACCAATTCTCCGTTTTGGGAATCGCGCAATACTGGTTATAAATCTTTCCGCACTAAAATTTTCGACAAATTTCCGCGTACCGGAATCCCTGATATTTTTAACAGCATTGAAGATTATGACAATTATGTAAAACTGCTCATCAAAACCAATTGCATGGATAACGCCAAAAAAATATGGTGGGATATCCGCGTGCACCCTTTCTTTGATACCGTTGAATTCCGCATTTGCGATTGCCCGATGTTAGTAGATGAAACGATGGCGCTTACAGCCTTATTTCAATCCTTATGTGCCAAACTGTACAAACTGCGTTTACAGAACATGGAGTTTATCAGTTATTCAAGAGCATTGATTAACGAAAACAAATGGCGGGCAGCCCGCTACGGAATTGATGGAAACCTGATCGATTTTGGAAAAGAAATGGAAGTAAACTGCCGTAACCTTGTTTTAGAATTATTGGACTTTGTGGATGATGTAGTGGATGATTTGGGCTGCCGAGATGATATTAATTACGTACATAAAATATTGGAACACGGTACTGGTGCTGACCGGCAGTTGGCCGTTTACCAGCAAACTGGTAGCTTTGAAGCGGTGGTAGATTACATTACTAATCAAACACTTATAGGCGCAAAGTAATTTTAGGATGGACAAAAGAAGCTTAAGAGTAGCCGTTATTGACATGAATAACGGTGCACCCAACCAGGGCATCCGGGGAATTCAGGAAATCTTATCCCGTTTTAAAAAGGAAAACGATATTGATTTAAGTTTCGATATTTTTGATTTAAGGCAAAAAGGAGAGATACCAGGCATAGATTATGATGCTTATATTTCAAGCGGTGGCCCGGGCAGCCCAACCGAAAGCGAGGGTGAAAAATGGGAAAATGTTTTTTTTAATCTGCTCGACCAGATTGAGGCATTTAACCAGGCCCATGAAGAAAAAAAGAAATTTGCTTTTTTGATCTGCCACTCCTTTCAATTGGCTTGTAGAAAATATAACCTGGGCAACGTAACCGAAAGGCGCTCGAATGCTTTTGGTATTTTCCCGGTAACCTTAACTGAAGATGGAGAAAGTGACGAAGTTTTTAACGGCATTACAAACCCCTTTTTTTCGGTAGACAGCAGAGACTGGCAGGTTATAGAGCCAAATCTTGCCGCTTTTGAAAAAAAAAGCGCAAAATTGCTGGCCATTGAAAAAGAACGTAAACATGTCGACTTGGAGCGCTGCATGATGTCAATCCGCTTTTCTGATGAAATCATTGGTACGCAATTTCACCCGGAGGCTGATCCGGTGGGCATGAAAATGTACCTGCTACAAGAAGAAAAGAAAAAAGCCATTGTAGATATGCACGGCGAACAAAAGTATCTGGATATGCTGAACAGTCTGGATGATCCGGCGAGGATTGTATTAACGCAAAGTATTATCTTACCTAATTTTTTAAAAAAAGCCGTTGGGAATTTGCAAAAACAGCTGTCGTTGCGAACTGAAGAAATGGATTGAGCGCATGCGTGAAGCAATCTTTCGCATGTATCCGTCATTTCGACTGAAACGGAGAAATCTATGAAATACGTGTAAATAAAAACCTATGATACCTGCCCAACGCCAAAAATACAATCAACAATTCACTAATAAGAAATACCAAAATTTCCTCGCTCAACTGCAAAGCAGTTATCCGGAAATTCCGTTTCGGGTGGCAGAAACGCCTGTTTTTGTTCCAAAATCTTTAAAAGAAAAGTTAATTGCGGCTGGTGAAGAAATCATAAAACTGATTAAGCAACCTAACTTTAAAGCACTTACGCAAAAGGCAATCCCATCCGAATGGAACGTACCTAATGAAAATGACCAGCCACATTTTTTAACTTTTGATTTCGGCATATGCAAAAATCAGGCTGGGGAACTTACGCCAATGTTGATCGAAATGCAAGGATTTCCTTCCCTGTATGGCTTTCAACATCACCTGGCAAAAACTTTTAAAAGTAGTTTTGACATTGATGATTCCGTGAACCATTTCTTAAACGGTTTTACTGAAGATAAATACATCGCCTTACTCAAAGAAGTTATTATTGGCCAGCACAAACCCGAAGAAGTGGCGCTAATGGATGTTGATGCCCCAAATCAGAAGACAGCCATTGATTTTTTTGTGACCAAAAAAATGCTTGGCATTAAAATTTTGGCATTGGAAGAAATTAAAAAAGAAGGCAAAAGGCTCTTTTACGAAGAAGATGGTAAAAAAATCCAGTTAAAAAGAATTTATAACCGCCTGATCTTTGATGAAGTAGCCAATAACGCCGAAATCTTCAAAAAGAGCTTCGATCCGCGTGAGGAACTCGAAGTGGAATGGGTAACGCATCCCAATTGGTTTTATCGGATCAGTAAGTTCACCATGCCTTTCCTCAAAAGTGAGTTTGTACCTGAAACACGCTTTTTAAACAAAATAGAAAAACTACCCACCGAGTTAGAAAACTATGTGCTTAAACCTTTATTTTCTTTCGCCGGCATGGGCGTTATTATTGATGTAACTGAAACGGACATTGCCAATATCAAAGATCCTGAAAACTGGATTTTACAGCGGAAAGTAAATTATGAACCTGCGGTACAATCGCCGGATGGTGGTGTAAAAGCCGAAATCAGGATGATGTATTTGTGGCCGGATGGTGGTGAACCCCAGCTTTGCATTAATCTTGCCCGTCTTAGCCGCGGTAAAATGATCGGCGTGCGCTACAATGCCGATTTCGATTGGGTTGGGGGCACTGTAGGTTTCATGGAATAATTCTGCGTTTTAACCGAAAAGTACGCAAAGAAAGGCACAAAGGTGTCAAAGAGAATATGTTAGCATTGCTACTATAAATCATGTAGACACACAAAACCGCTCTTTGCTCTCTGTAAAAGCTTCGTTTCCTCTGCGGTAAAAACACAATAGCCCCTTTGCGAAAACTTTCGTTTACTTTACGGTTAATAATAAACCATGCATAACAATGCCTCTCTGCTCTTTGTGGAAAACTCCGTTACCTTTGTGGTAAAAACACAATGGCGCTCTTCGCGAAAAGCTTTGCGTACTTTGCGGTTAATAATAAACCATGCATATACATAAAAACCGCTCTGTGTAAAACTCCGTTTCCTCTGTGGTAAAAACAAACTTAGCGCCCTTTGCGAAAACCTTCGTTTACTTTGCGGTTAATAATAAACCATGCATAACAATACCTCTCTGCTCTTTGTGGAAAACTCCGTTCCCTTTGTGGTAAAAACACAATGGCGCTCTTCGCGAAAAGCTTTGCCTACTTTGCGGTTTAAAAAAAACTACGCATAAAAATACCGCTCTGTATAAAACTCCGTTTCCTCTGTGGTAAAAGCACAATAGCGCCCTTTGCGAAAACCTCTGCGTACTTTGCGGTTAGTAGCGGCATGACAATAATTTACATTCATCTGAACGCCATACTACTCAAAGACCTTATATTTGTATTATGGATATTCAAACGATTTTAGTCTTTTTACTTTTTGCGGTAGCATTAGTATATGTTGGCCGTTTGGTTTTTAAATCTTTGCAGGTAAAAAAAGATGGATGTGGTGGCAATTGCAAATGTGGAGTAGATTTTTCCGATATTAAGCCCGTAAAAAAATAACACCTCAACTTTATGATTCGTCAGTTTCAAAAATACTTACAGGAAAAAATAGAAATAACTGATGAACAGTTCGAAAGCATATCGTCTGTTTTAAAAATTAAAAAATTTGAGAAAAACGAAATCGTTCAATATACAGGCGATAATTTTAAACATGGATATTTTGTAGGCAAAGGTTTATTACGTGCCTATTCAATTGATGCGAAAGGTAAAGAACACATCCTTCAGTTCGCACCCGAAAACTGGCTGGTATCAGACCGCAATAACATGAATAACGAGCCCTCAATATTTTTCATCGATGCCATAGAAGCAACTGAAGCCGTTTTAATGCCTAACAATTTCATGGAAGAAGCAGCCAGGCAAGTACCATGCTTGCAGCCCATGCAGATTAAACTACTCAATAATTCGATCCGCTTTATGCAGAAGCGCATTAATATGCTGCTTAGCGCAACCGCTGAAGAAAGATACCTCGATTTCATTAAACTTTATCCTAACCTTACGCTCCGCGTACCACAGTGGATGATTGCATCTTATCTGGGCATTACCCCCGAATCATTAAGTCGCGTAAGGAAGGAACTGGCGAACAAACATTTCAGACCGTAGACAATTTTGAACGAGTGGGTGGTGAATGAGTGAATGCTTTAATTAAATTTAAGCGGCCAACCCTTCAACATTATCTCAAATCCACCTATCATTCAATCATTTCCAATTACTTACCATACATCAATATGCAGTAAAAACCTATGTTATACTTTTGTGTTGTTAATATTAAAAACCTCAAAAACAAAAGATATGGCAACTACAAAATGGACATTAGATCCAACCCACAGCGAATTACAATTTAAAGTAAAACACTTAATGATTACTACTGTAACCGGTAGTTTAAAATCTTTCTCAGCAGAATTATTGTCTGAAGGTGATGAGTTCGAAAATGCGGAGATTTCTTTCAAAGGTGATATCGGTTCGCTTGATACCGGGAACACTGATCGCGACAACCATTTAAAAGGTGCTGATTTTTTCGACGCTGAAAAATTTGCCCACGTTGAATTTAAATCCAGTTCAGTAGAAAAAGATGGCAGCGATTATATCGTTAAAGGTGATTTAACTATTAAGGGCGAAACCAAACCCGTAAAATTAACTGCAGAATTTGGTGGCATTGCTACCGACCCATGGGGCAATACCAAAGCAGGTTTTACCTTAAGTGGAAAAATTAACCGCTCTGATTTTGGTTTAACCTGGAATGCAGCATTAGAAACCGGTGGCGTAATGGTAAGTGAAGAAGTGCGCATTTTAGGCGAATTACAGTTTGTGAAAAGTGTATAAGCGATAGGCGTTTGGCGATTAGCGTAATTCCGCAAAACGCCAAACGCATAACTGAAAGGTTCCAATCATGGAAACAAAACAAATAGAAAAAGTACTCAAAGCTCCTGCGCCACACATGGTTGGTGATGGATTTAGGGTACACAATTTTTTTCCAGGCGGTTATCAGATCAATATGAGTCCTTTTTTCCTGATGGATTATGGCTCGAAGATCCAATTCTCGGCGAGGAAAGAACCAAGGGGGGTTGGCGTTCATCCGCATCGTGGTTTCGAAACCGTAACAATTGCCTATCATGGTGCGGTTGCGCATCACGATAGCTATGGAAATAGTGGGGTAATTTATCCCGGTGATGTACAATGGATGACTGCAGCAAGCGGTGTTTTACATAAAGAATACCACGAAACCAATTACAGCTTAACTGGTGGCCCATTTCAAATGGTTCAGCTCTGGGTTAACCTGCCCGCCAAGGATAAAATGGGGAAACCTGGTTATCAAGCCATTAAACAGGCAGACATGGCTCATTTTGATGTCCCCGAAGATGGAGGAAAAATTGAGATTATAGCAGGCAATTATGAAGGTATAAAAGGTAATGCAACCACTTTTAGCCCTATAGAACTCTATAATGCCCGCTTAAATAAATGTGGCCAGGCAACTTTTAATTTTCCCGAGCATTATAACACCGGATTTATGGTAATTGAGGGTTCGATTAAAATAAATGGATCGGAAACAGCTGCGGCAGATCATTTTGTCCACTTTGGCAACAAAGGCACAATGATTAAAATCGAAGCCCTGGAAAATAGTGTGATTTTAATATTGAGCGGAGCGCCGATAGACGAGCCTATTGCACAATATGGCCCATTTTTAATGAATACCCAGGCTGAGATTCATCAGGCCATTGAAGATTACAATCACGGTAGATTTGGTTATTTAGAAGAGTAAACTGATCATTGTTACCTCAGACTATTTTAACACGGACTAAAAGCCGGCAATTTTCCATAAAATTGCCGGCTTTTTTTCTGTATTTAAGAGATAATTTTAAAAGCATATTACAGGCACAATACCTTTGATGAGAACCCCCTGCCTGCAGCAGGCAGGCGATAAAGGTGGAGCCGATTTCATCGTCTGGAACGAATAGCGGAATCGCATACTGTGATAAAAAGCTATTCTTTCATTTCCAAATAAAACGGGTAGTTTTATCTTCTTTGGGGCGCAATGTCTGTGCAAGCACGGAGTTCCTGCGTTAGGCTTGTACGCTTTCCCGAAGAATCGGAACTCCGTTGCCCTGCACGGTACCGCTGCATTCATGGTTATAGGCACAGACAGTATTTATTTTAACGCTTTACAGGGTGCACAAACGATGTTTATAAACCTGATGGTAGCGGCAGCCCCGAAGAATGAGGGCTACAGCGAACAGCAGGCCTGCATACTCCGATGAAAAGCTGCCCTTTCATTTCCAAAACCTAGAAACCCGGCCCTAATTAATTTTTTGATAAAAAACTGGCCTTTAATACTTAGCATGGGCGATCACTGGAGAAAAAGAAACTCATGAATAAATCGTAATGCAAGTGTTTTAAGACTCCCGCATGAGCGACAATGACGACTTAAATTAGTATATTAGAGTAGAACTAACGATCTAATTTCACCGCGCTTTAATTTAAAATCATTCATCCAATCTTCATATTCGTTAGTGACATTTGATTAATAAATCAGGAAAGAAAAATGTCCGGAAAACAAATATTTCAAACTGAGACTAAAACGCGCTGGCACGCATTTACCTGGGTAAGCCGTACGTTTTTTGTAGTCTTCATTGTCGCAATCATTTGTGTCGTGTACACACTGTCTTCAGTACAGGCACCTAGTTTGCCATTTATCAATACGAATACACCTTTAACACAAAAACAGTTAGAGAGGTTAAAAAAATCACAACGGTATAAAGATTTTACCATCGAAAAATCAAAGTTGCAAAAAATCAAAAAAGACCGTGAACGCCGTATTTTAACCCATCATGGCAATAATAAGCGCATTAACATGGCTTTTTATGTCAGCTGGGCAGCAAGTAAAGAATCATCTATATCGGATTTAAAACGCAACATCAGCCACCTGGATATGGTTGCTACAGAATCGTTTTTTTTGAATGGCGATTCTATTGTAAACAAAGTTGATACTGCGGCTTTAAATGTGATACATGCCGGTAAAAAATCGGCTCTTGCAGTGGTTTCAAATTATAATAAAGACCATTGGGATGGTGCAGCGGTAAGAAGATTGTTAACTGATCAGCCAGCACAGCAAAAATTGATTTACGACCTCATCGCAATAACCAAAAAATACGGCTATAGTGGAATCAATATAGATTTTGAGGAACTCAACCTTCAAAACAGTGATAGTTTTAACGCCTTCATGAAGAATCTTTATACACAGTTCCACGCTGAAAAACTGATCGTATCTCAGGATATTTCACCAGAAAATGATGATTATAAGCCTGAAATTCTTCAAAAGTATAACGATTACCTTGTGTTAATGGCTTATGATCAGCATACCGAACAAAGTAACGCCGGCGATATTTCGCATCAGGAATGGGTTGAGGAAAAGCTTGATGACATCTGCAATAAAGTTGATGCTGACAAAGTAATCCTTGCACTGGCTTGCTACGGTTACGATTGGCCAAAAAATAGCATTGGAGAACCGGTTACCTATGAGCAGGCGATGACAAGAGCGGTTACTTATAAAAGCAAGATAAACTACGATCCCGCCTCTGCCAATTTAAACTATACTTACAATGATGGAAGCGGAATTGAACACGAAGTGTATTTTACCGATGCAGCTACCTATTTTAATTTAATCCGCAAAGCTGATGACTGGGATATTGCCGGTGTAGCTTTATGGCGTTTAGGTTCGGAAGATAAACGTTTGTGGTCGTTTATTTCTAACGACTTAAGTTTGGATACGTTAAAGCAAAAACCATTCGACTTACGCAAAATTGCTTCGTTAAATATGGGGGGAATCTCCTATTTGGGTGATGGTGAAATATTGGACCTCATTTCTACTCCTAAACCAGGCAGCGTAAAATTCACTTTAAATAAAGAAGATTTCTCCATTGCCGATCAAAAATATACCAGGCTTCCAGAGCAATACGTGATTAAAAGGTTTGGAGAGGCCGATAAAAAAATTGCTTTAACTTTTGATGATGGCCCCGATCCTGTTTATACACCGCAGGTACTGGATATTTTGAAACGGGAAAAAGTACCTGGCTGTTTCTTTGTAGTCGGCGTGATGGCCGAAAAAAATATGGAGTTATTAAGGCAGGAATATAATGATGGTTACGAAATTGGAAACCATACCTTTTTCCATCCTGATATGTCGGCCATCGGCCCTAAAAGGGTGAAATTTGAGCTGAATGCAACCCGCAGGCTAATTGAAGCCGTTACCGGACACAGCACCATTTTGTTCCGTGCACCATTTAATGCCGATGCCGAGCCACAAAACATCTCAGAGATTTTACCGGTAGCACAAAGCCGTAAAGAGAACTACATCAACATTGGAGAGTATATCGATCCGGAAGATTGGGAGCCTGGCAAAACTGCCGATCAGATTTTTAATGAGGTGGTAAAACAGCAAAATAACGGCAATATCCTTTTACTGCACGATGCTGGCGGAAACCGTGAAGCTACTGTTGCAGCCCTACCCCGGATTATAAAATTCTTTAAAAACAAAGGTTACACCTTTACTACCGTGGGCGATTTGATGGGCAAAAAAAGATCAGAGCTCATGCCCGCCGTAAAATCTACTGCAAACAGTGGCTTTTCAGGTTCAGGAGACTACTTTTTCATCAATTTTTTCTATTACGGCAACATCATTTTAAATATTATTTTTTCTGTTGCCATTGTACTGGCTATTTTAAGAACCCTATTTATCGCCTATTTAGCAATCAGACAGCGAAAAAGAGCAAAACGCAATACCGGTAAATTAGTACAGCATCCTTCAGAAAAAGTAAGCATTATTATTCCGGCCTACAATGAAGAAGTAACTGCAGTTCAAACCATCAATAGTTTGTTAAAAACTACCTATCCTGATTTTGAATTGATTTTTGTTGATGATGGATCAAAAGATAAAACCTTTCAAATGGTGAACGAACATTTTGGCAGCCATCCCCAGGTAAAGGTTTTCTGTAAAGAAAATGGTGGCAAAGCGTCTGCATTAAATTATGGCATTTCAAAAGCTACTGCTGAATTTGTAGTCTGTATTGATGCTGATACACAATTAAAAAATGATGCGGTAACCGAACTGATGCGCTATTTCTATAGCGATAAAATAGCAGCTGTAGCAGGAACCGTAAAAGTTGGAAATGCCAACAACATCATCACCAAATGGCAATCGATAGAGTACATTACAGCCCAAAACATGGACAGAAGGGCTTTCGATTTGCTAAATACGATTACCGTAGTGCCAGGGGCGATAGGAGCCTTTAGAAAAAAGGTGGTTTTAGAAATTGGTGGTTTTACTGTTGATACCCTTGCAGAGGATTGTGATTTAACCATGCGGATTTTAAGGGCTGGGTATAAAGTTAAAAACTGTGATGCAGCAATTGCCTATACAGAAGCTCCGGAAACGGTAAACATGCTGCTAAAACAACGTTTCCGTTGGAGTTTCGGAGTAATGCAAAGCTTCTGGAAAAACAGAAAAACATTGCTAAACAAAAAATACGGTTATTTTGGGATGGTAGGAATGCCAAATATCCTGATTTATCAAATCATTTTACCATTGTTTTCCCCGCTTGCCGATCTTTTTATGCTTATTTCTTTAATTAGCGGTCTGTTTTCATTAAGCGCTATTAATAATTTAACACTAACCGGATTTTCAGGAATTTTAAGCCTTCATAACGGGTTTGGCCAGGTACTTTACTATTATATTATCTTCATCTTTGTGGATATGATTTTTGCAGCAATTGCTTTTAAGATGGAGAAAGAAAAGTACACCAATTTACTTTACATTTTCCCTCAGCGTTTTTTCTGGAGACAGTTGATGTATGTGGTATTATTCCGTTCGTTCAGAAAAGCGATTAAAGGTGAGTTGGAAACCTGGGGAACCATAAAAAGAACAGGGAATGTTAAGGAACAGGTAGCGTAACAAAATCCCGGTCTAAAAAGAAGTCAAGTTTCAAAAGCTGCTGCGCTGTAAACTTGACTTCTTCAGTTATAACCAGAAAAGATTTTTTTACTTCTCAATTAAGCAAACGGCATAAGAAACAACGCCCTCTTCCCTACCAACAAAGCCCATCTGCTCATTGGTGGTTGCTTTTATCGAGATATCTTCCGTAGAAATTCCCGTTGCATCAGCAATGTTTTGTTGCATGGCGGGAATATGGGGGTTAATTTTTGGTGCTTCTAAACAAAGCATGGCATCGATATTTCCGATCCGCCAGCCTTTTTCAGCCAGTAGTTTTACGGTTTCTTTCAGCAGGATTAAACTGCTGATGCCTTTCCATCTATCATCTGTGTTCTTAAAATGAAAACCAATATCACGAAGGTTAGCGGCACCTAAAAGCGCATCGCAAATGGCATGAAGTAAAACATCTGCATCCGAATGTCCAAAAGCACCCTTATGGTGTTCTAAGGTAACACCGCCGACAACAAAAGGATGTTGATCTTTTAACTGATGTACATCAAATCCGAAACCTACTCTAATTTTCATGTTTATTTTGCTTTAATCTTATTTATCTTTTGCTTTATTTTCGCCAAAGTTAAACAATAGACCAAAACGTAGGGTATTTGCAAGCGGACTAGTTTGTGCATTTGCAATTAAATAAGAGAAATCGATATTAAAAACATTGTATTTTAACCCCAACCCTAAGGTAAAATACCGGCTGTCACCTTTCATCGGGCTCTGATAGTTGTAACCTGCCCTAACCGCAAACTGTTGATTATACCAGTATTCGAGACCTGTCGAAATCCCGACTTCCTTTAATTCTTCACTAAAACCACCCGGTGCATCGCTAAATGAACCAAAAATTCCGGCAGGTACCGATCGGTTCGGATCTTTTCCGCTTACAATGTTGTTGTTTGAATCGTATATAGGTTGTGTGGGTACCAGTAATTTGTTAAAGTCAAGCGCAAAGGTTAGCGTACTAAAATCATCTACCGTAAATGTAGATGCGCCGCCAATTTTAAAATTAGTAGGTAAAAAGAAATTTTCTCCGCCATCTGAATAACTCATCTTTGTTCCGATATTGGATATATTGGCTCCGGCAGAAAGCACGGCCTGCCTCCCAAATAATATGGTGGCTGTTTTATATAAGCCAGAAACATCAACTGCTATAGCATTCCCACTGCGCACCTGTCCGGAAGAAGAAAACTGACCGGAAGCCAAATTCGAGTAAATATACCTTAACGAAGTGCCCAGCGAAAACTCCTTACCAAAATTACGCGCGAAAGAAACATCAAAAGCGAGTTCGTTAGGATTGGCGATCCCAAGATCCTGTTGGTTAATATCGGTAAGCTGAATAGATCCTAACGAAAAATATCTTAAAGATGCACCAATGGTATTGCGATCGTCAAGCTTGTAAAAGCCGCTTAAATAGGCAAGATTAATATCTGGTACCAAACTTTTTAACCATGGGCTATAAGACACAGAAAATCCGTAAGGTTTATCCAGAAAAGCAAGTTTAGAAGCATTGATACTGGATGAATTTACATCACCTGCTATGGCTACGCCGGCATTACCCATTGCACCAGCACGGGCATCGGGAGTAATGAGCAGAAATGGAACTGCTGTTACAATGTTGTTTGCTTCACTACCGTTTGTTTGGGTATTACCTATGGTTACCTGAGCATTTGTTTTACCAAACACCAATGCCATTGAGAGTGCAGAAAAAGCAAGTTTACTAATGTACTTGAAATTCATCCTTTTAAAGGTACGTAATTTTAGATTTTGGTATTGAATAATCACTGGAGAATATATCAGTAACGTAAAACCAAAACTTATATTTCACCAAAATACGAATTCTATGATTATTTACTAATTAAACATACGATTTTTACATATGGGTGGTAGTAACTAAACTGTAAGTATAAAACCAATAAGCACTTAGCAAAATGACAAGTTATCAGTCGTTTCAAAGAATATCCTCATCAAACCGGCTTTAGAGCTGAAACGTTAAAAACTAAATGTGGCTTATTTCAGCATGTATTTAAACATTAATTTATTTGTGATGTTTATCATAAGTTGCTTCAATCGTATCTTGTATTCGTGATCAATAGATAATATGATAAACTTTATACAACTTATAAAAGCCTGTAAAGTTACCAGCCAATAATTTTATCTTGCTTATTTATAATTATTTAACGATAATTTCGTTTAAAAAAAATACATAGCCATAAATTTAAAGTAACACGTTATTCGATCAAAAAATATTAGCTATTTTTATTCCTACATTATTTATATATTCAGTTAAAATTTGTTTAATTTTATCGGTTAAAAGGCCATTAGGTTATATCCAGTCGCTTCTTATGAAAAAACTAATACTATATTCTTTTACCTGTTTGTCATTAGCCGTCGTCCTTTCGGGTTGTAGCTCAAAAAGCGCGAGTTCCAGCAAAACAGGCATTCCTTATGCAAATAGGAAAAGCAAAAACAACCAATCTGGTGCTTTTGCAGTAGCTACCCAATATAAAAGGGCACCAGGCCCTGGTTTAATTCCGATTGAGGGCGGGGTTTTAGTTGTTGGCGGTAGTGCCATTGAAGTACCAGGTGTTGAGCCCAATATTTATAATTATAAAAGACAGGTAACCGTACCATCTTTTTATATGGATGAAACTGAGGTATCAAATACCGACTGGTTAGAATACCTTCACTGGATCAGGTACAATTATCCTGAAGATCAAGAGTATTATTATAATGAGCTTCCTGACACCTTAGTTTGGCGCCAGGCATTATCTTATAATGAACCGTATGTAGATAATTATTTAAGACACCCTGCTTACCGTGATTACCCTGTAGTGGGTGTTTCCTGGGAACAGGCTTCACGTTATTGTGAATGGAGAACTTCAAGAGCTAACGAATTTATTTTACGTGAAAAAGGAATCTTAACTGATTATAAAACGCTTGCCGGCAACGGAAAAGCTAAAGCTGGCGACCCTGCAACACCCAGACCCGATAAACCTTTCAATACAGATGCCTATTTAAATGGCCAGTACGATGATAAAGGCAGAAATGCGTTTATTGATTATAATACTAAAGCTGGTGCTGCCACAACCACAGCTGGTGGAACGACAGGAGGTACGGGTAAAAATAACCAGCCAAGGAGAACTGCTACTTTAGAAGATGGGGTAATTATGCAGCCGTACCGCCTACCAACTGAGGCTGAGTGGGAATATGCTGCTTTGGGTTTAATTGGTAATACGGAATATGAGAATATCAATCAGAATAAAATTTACCCATGGAATGGCTTAGGTGTTAGTTCTGCCAAAAAGAAAACCAGAGGTATGATTCAGGCGAACTTTAAAAGAGCGCCTGGAGATTATATGGGGGTTGGCGGTTCATTGAACGATAAAGGAGATTTAACAGTTCCGGTTATTCAATACGCGCCAAACGACTTCGGCTTATATAATATGGCAGGAAACGTAAACGAGTGGGTAAATGATGTTTACAGAACGGGTACTTTTACCGATGCTGATGCATTTAACCCTTACCGTGGTAACTATTTTACCAACAAAAAGTTAGCAGACCCACAAAGTGGAAAAATTGCGTTGGATAAATACGGTAATCCGATTAAAGAAAATGCCTACTCCGGAAGAAAACAAACCTGGGCCGAAAAACAGGCACAAGCGAAACGTGCTGATTCGATTTCCAAATCGACTGATCCACAATCGCCGGTAGCATCAACCAGTTATCAGGCCGATCAAAGAGGCTATCGCGACAGACAAAATACGTTGTTAAATGAGGAAGGTGTAACACTGGTAAACGATAAATCAAGAGTGTATAAAGGTGGTTCATGGAATGATATGGCTTACTGGTTAAACCCTGCAACGCGTCGTTTTATGCAACAAGATGAATCATCGGCTGAAGTAGGTTTCCGTTGTGCCATGACCATGCTTGGTGCACCAGAAATTAGTACTGCAGGCAAAAGAAGTTTCAAAAACCCGCCGCAAAAGCCTTACAGGGTGAGTAGAGGTAGATAAAAAAAGAAAAGTCCCGAATTAAATTGAACTGAACCCGAAAAGTTGGACAAAGTTAAAAATTAATTAATATGATGAGCCCGGTATTTTATCGGGCTCATTCCGTTTAGGTTGAGTTTGATCCTATCGTTGTTGTAGTAGGTTATATATTCT
>NZ_JBHNZK010000027.1:0-53424 GCF_042464845.1 Pedobacter sp. BG31 | reverse complement strand
CGGTAAAAAATGTATTTTTGCCCATGTTGTATTTAGGTGTGGTAACTCAAATATAACAGCACAAAGGGTAGCTTTTATCGCTGCCCTTTTTTATAAGCAAAAAATATTTTCTCCGGACAACAGTGAACTTGTTTCAGCATCTTTTCAACAAGTAGACCCTGAAATAAATTCAGGGTGACGATTTAGGAAGAACAAAAATAATTGAACTCAGTCAGTAAATAAGAATAAACACAATAGAGTTATGCCTGAATTGGATAATAAGAAAGAGATTTTAGCAACAAAAGAAGATATTGGCAATACTAAGGAAGCACTGGCTAATGCCAAAGCTGAAATTATTAAGTGGATGTTTATTTTTTGGATCGGTCAGATTGCAGCTACGGTAGGTATAATATTAACTTACCTGAAAAAATAAAGGTTAAAAGTTTCGATGATTTTCTTTAATATTATATTCTAAATTCCGCCATTAAGCAGCGGAATTTTTTATTTTTGAAGCATTATGGAAGAACAACAAAACGAGAATCAATTAAACATAGAGTTATCAGAAGAGATTGCTGAAGGGATTTTTTCTAACCTGGCTATTATTACCCATTCTAATACCGAATTTGTATTAGATTTTATCCGCGTAATGCCGGGTATTCCGAAAGCAAAGGTAAAGTCGAGAATTATTTTAACTCCGGAGCACGCAAAACGCTTATTATCAGCGTTGGAAGATAATATACAAAAATTCGAAGCCGTAAACGGACGTATTAAGACTCAGGAAGAACCGCCTTTTCCGATGGGTTTTGGTGGACCGACTGCCCAAGCCTAGAACCCTCAAAATTCTTACACACAAATATTTGCTTACTATGTTAGCATAGTATATATTTGTATATAACCATTTATAAATGAAAAAAATTTTATTGAGCGTATTACTTTCTGCTCCACTATGGGTTTTGGGGCAGGGTTTCCAGGTTAATTTACAAGGTCAGAAGCAAATAGGTATGGCGGGTGCAGGTTCTGCATTGGCTTTGGATGAAGCTTCTGTATTTTACAATCCGGGTGCGGTATCTTTCTTAGAGAAAAACTCAGTTTCAGCAGGAGTAAACCCATTATTATTTAAATCAGCGTTTCAACAAACAGGCTCAAACGTTACGGAGAATGTTAAAAATAAAATTGCGCCTCCATTCGAATTTTACGCGGTTTGGGGTCCGAAATCAAATAAATGGAAACTGGGTTTAGGCGTTTATACGCCATTCGGAGGTTTGGTTGACTGGGGGAATGACTGGTCTGGCAGATATGCACTAACCTCATTAAATTTAAAAGCCATTTATTTCCAACCGACTTTAAGTATCAAAATTACTGACCGTATTGGTATTGGTGCAGGTTTTGTGTATAATCATGGTGACGTGAATCTTCAAAGAGCGCTTCCTGTAAATTTTCCTGATGGGCGCTCCGGACATGCTACTTTAGAGGGAACCGGAAAAGGTTATGGTTGGAATGCAGGTTTATATATTAAGACCCTAAGCAATATTTCATTTGCGCTTGTTCACAAATCAAAAGTAGTTACGAAATTAGATAATGGTACTGCTGAGTTTGATGTACCAGGTTCATTAAGGTCTTCGTTCCCTGCAGGAAACACTTTCAATGCGGAATTACCTTTACCGTCAACCACAAGCCTGGGTATAGGCATTCCATTATCACAAAGTACTACATTGGCATTTGATGCCAGTTGGGTGCAATGGCATATTTATCAGGATTTATCATTTGATTATGCGACCAATACTCCAGCACTTGCGGATACCAAATCGGCTCGTAATTATCGGGATGGTTCTTCTTTCAAACTGGGTATTAATCACCAGGCATCAGAAAAATTAGCTTTACGAGCTGGTGTGGGCTATGCGCTTTCACCTGTACAGGATGGCTATGTAACACCTGAAGCACCAGATGCTGATCGTTATATTTTAAGTGCTGGTTTAGGTTATACGCCTACCCGCCATTTCGAAGTTAATGCATCGTTCTTTTTTGAAGATGTTAAATCACGTAAGCAAAAGAATATAGAAACAGGCCTGGATGGTACTTTTAAAACATTGGTTTATGCGCCAGGTATTTCATTAACTTATAAATGGTAGGAGAATTTAAGATGAAAAAATATATATTAAATAGTTTCATTGCTGCTGCCATTCTTTTCACAGCAGCCTGCAAACCTGAGATTGAAACACCTGCGGGCACAACGGCAGGACAAGCGAATTTCAGCAAATACATTGCTGTTGGTAATTCATTAACTTCAGGTTATGCTGATGGTGGGTTATATTTAGAAGGCCAGAAAGTGGCATACCCGAATTTAATTGCGGCGAAGATGTCATCGGTAGGAGGAGGAGCTTTTAATTCTCCATTTTTTACTGAAGAGCATTCAAATGGCTCTGGTTATTTGTCATTGTCTGCACTGGTTAACGGTACACCGACATTAACTCAAGTAATAGATAAATTAGCCTATAGAGATCCCGCAAAACATTTGGATAAATACAGTGGTGAAATCCAAAATTTAGGTATTCCCGGTATGCGTGTCGATTTATCTTTCGATCCAACACTTACTTTTAGCGCTGCCAATCCTTTTTTTGAGCGTTTATTAACGGATGCGCAAGTTGGTAAAACCAATTATTTTCAATATATCCAGGGAAGAAACCATACCTTTTTCTCTATCTGGTTGGGAAATAATGATGTATTGGGTTATGCTTTAAATGGTGCGGTAACTGTTGCTGGTGATCCGACTACCGTGTTAACAGATAAAGTAACCTTCTCCTCATTATATGCTAATTTATTAAATGCCTTAACCGCTGGTGGTCAGAAAGGAATAGTAGCCACTATTCCTGATGTAACAGCTATTCCTTACTTCAATACTGTTAAGCCTTCTCTGCTGCTCGCTGCAGCAAAGGCTTCTAATCCCGCTGCTCAGGCCGTATTTATTCAAACGGGTACTGGCGCGGTAAGGGTAGCAACGGATGAAGATTTAATTCGTTTACCGTTTCAATCGGCTGGTTTATTTGGTCAGGGTACTATTCCTTATGGTTTGCACCCGTTAAATCCGATCGCAAGCAACTGGGTATTGGATAAAGATGAGGTAATTAAGGTAAAAGATTATGTAAACAGCTATAACAGCAGCATAAAATCTATCGCAACAAGCAAAGGTTTAGCTATAGCAGATACCTATGCTTATTTTAATCAGGTAAAAGCTGGTGTATTAGTACAAGGTATTGGTATCAATGCTGCTTTTATTTCAGGTGGGGCTTTCTCTTTAGATGGAATTCATTTAACCCCCCGTGGTAATGCAGTAATTGCGAATGTATTTATCGATGCCATTAATGCAAAATATGGCTCTACTATTCCGACGGTTGATGTTACACAATATAGAGGAGTAAAATTTCCTGACACAAAGTAAGGTTTATGGATTTAAAAAAAGGGGAGCATAGTTTTGTATGCTCCCCTTTTTATTTGCAGGTTATTTTGTTCTCTGCAAAGTCGATAATTTGTTCACTTTGGTCAGGTTCAAACCAGGTCACTTCTTCGTCTCTCCTAAACCAGGTAAGCTGGCGTTTGGCAAAGCGCCGGGTATTTTGTTTAATGGCAGCAACGGCATCCTCAAGGTCAATTTTGCCGTCCAGGTAATCGAAAAGCTCACTATAACCTACCGTATTTAAGGCATTATACTTTTTAAATGGTAAGAGAGATTTTACTTCCTCTACTAAGCCATCCGCCATCATCCGATCCACTCTGCTGTTAATCCGATCATAAAGAACGGCGCGATCGGTATTTAATCCAATCTTGATGATATTAAACGGTCTTTCCTTTTTGGTTGCCGAAAGCATTGAAGAAAGCTTTTGACCTGTTGATAAATATACTTCCAAACCCCTGATCATTCTTTGTGGATTTTGTTGATCTACTTTGGCAAAGTATTCAGGATCCACTTTGGCCAGTTGATTTTGGATAACACTTAAACCTTCTTCTTCGAATTGTTTATTTAATTTTTCCCTGATCGATAAATCGATATCGGGCATGTCATCTAAACCATTTATCAATGCATTTACATATAACCCTGAGCCTCCAACCATAATCGCTACATCATGTTTCCTGAAAATTTCATCCAGTTTCTTTAGCCCTTCAACTTCAAAATCGCCGGTACTGAATAATTGCGATACTGAATGTGAATCAATAAAATGATGCTTTGCCGCTGCTAATTCAGCTGCACTGGGTTTTGCGGTTCCTATTGCCATTTCCCTAAAAAACTGCCGCGAATCTGCAGAGATAATTTCTGTGCCGAAATGTTGAGCCAGTTGAATAGCCAAAGTCGTTTTGCCTATGGCAGTAGGGCCAACTACGGATATTAAAGTTTTTGTTTTCGGGGCTTGAGGCATGAAGATTGGTATAAAATAAAAGCTGCCAAATTTAAATATTTGGCAGCTTTTTGCATTTATTATTTTGTTGCTAATTAATAGTCATCTTTATGGCTGTCATCTCCGAACTGATCATCATCAGAAAATTCATCTCCAAATTCGTCGTCTTCACTCTCTTCATCTTCTTCCCGTTCTTCCTCGTTGATACCCATATCGCCCATGGCTTCTAATTCGTCGGTATCTTCAGGTACAAAGTTCATTTCGTTTAAGAAATCAAATTCACCTGCAGTCGCAGCAGCTCCCCGGGGATCAACAGCCTGCGGACTATTCTGCTCCATAATTTTTGGTGCTTCACCAACGCTTTTGGCTAAAAATGGATATTCGATATTCGGATCGGCGTCAAGTATGATTTTTACCAGTTCTACGTGGAAATCGTAAGGGCGGTCGAAATTATAGATATAGTAAAACTTTTGATGTGGATCTTCAATGAAACCGCTTAATTTGGAATTTTCCATTAAAACTACACGGTCTTTTTTTCGTTCGTTTGGTAAATAGGCAATTTCATCGCCTTTTAGCCAATTATCGGTACTTACATAAAAAGATGAAGGCTTTTCGGCATTATAACCTGTCGATCTGTGGATAGCTTTATGCAGATCTTCAAATGTTTGGTTTGATTTAATGTCGATCTCTCTCACAACATCATCAAAATCTTCGAAAGTAATTCTAAATTTATAAATAGCCATTATTTTATTTTGGAATCGTAAAAATAAAGTTAATTTATAACTGCCGCAAGCATGGAGTGTCTTAAAAGACACCGTATTTAGATTGTTACGGCAATCAAATTATTTATTAACAGGATATAATCCCATTTGTTTTGCCTGATTAAGCATAAAATTAAACGCTTCCTGATAGTCATTTGTAATCTCACCTTCCAATATGGCCTCACGAATGGCATTTTTAATCAGGCCGACTTCTTTGCCTGCATCGAGGTCAAAAGTTTCCATGATATCGTTGCCGGTAATTGGCGGTTGCCAGTTTCTGATTTTATCACGTTCTTCAACATCCCTGAGCTTTTGCTTTACCAGTTCAAAGTTGTTTCGGTATTTTGTTTTCTTATATTCGTTTTTGGTGGTTACATCGGCATTGCAGAGCAACATCAGGCTTTCAATTTCTTCTCCGGCATCAAAAAGCAATCGCCTTACAGCAGAATCTGTAACCGTTTCCTGAGCAAGCACAATTGGGCGTAAATGAAGTTGCACCAGTTTTTGCACATACTTCATCTTTTCGTTTAAAGGAAGTTTCAGCTGTGCAAAAATTTTCGGAACCATGCGCGCACCCCTGTCTTCATGGCCGTGGAATGTCCAGCCGTGGCCTTCTTCAAAACGTTTGGTAGCCGGTTTGGCAATATCATGTAAAATAGCTGCCCAGCGTAGCCATAAATCATCCGTATCCGCGCATACGTTATCCAATACCTCAAGTGTATGATAGAAATTGTCTTTATGCCCTTTTCCTTTAATAATTTCCACGCCATGAAGTTGTGCCATCTGGGGGAAAATGATATGCAATAATCCGGTATCGAAAAGATATTTAAAGCCTACAGATGGTTTTTTGGAGAGAATGATTTTATTCATCTCATCTGTAATCCGCTCTTTTGATACAATGCTAATGCGCTGCTTTTGTGTTTTTATGGCATGAAGCGCAGTCTCATCAATATCAAAATTAAGTTGTGAAGCGAAACGTATGGCCCGCATCATGCGCAAAGGATCATCAGAAAAGGTTATTTCAGGGTCGAGTGGCGTACGGATCAGCTTATTTTCGAGATCTTTAATGCCGTCAAAGGGATCCAGTAATTCACCAAAACGATCAGCATTTAAATTAATTGCCAAAGCATTGATGGTGAAATCTCTGCGGAGCTGGTCGTCTGCTAAAGTACCATCTTCAACAATAGGTTTGCGCGAATCAGAACGATAAGATTCTTTCCGGGCGCCCACAAACTCGATTTCTAAATCCTGAAATTTGATGTTTGCCGTACCAAAATTTTTAAAAACAGCCACCTTGGTGTTCAGTTTTCTACCTACCGCTTCAGCATAGGCTATTCCGCTGCCCACAACAACCACATCAATATCTTTTGAAGGGCGATCTAAAAATAAATCGCGAACAAAGCCACCGATTACATATGCTTCGGTTTGGTGCTTATCAGCAATTTGTGATAAGGTTTTAAATATTGGATGTTGTAGGTGTTGCTGCATAAAAATGATTTCGTCATGCTGATCCGATAGCTGGCTATTGGATTTATTTCAGCATCTATTAAAAAATAACCTGGTGACGAATTACTTAATGATGCGAAATTAATAAAAACTATTGAGGCTTACTTCCTGATAAACTCAAACTGTCCACCTGGAGAAAGTTTCATGATGGTTGATGGTTTTTTGCTGGTCCGGTTTTCCTGTTCAAAATCTACTACATAATCAACAGCATTGATAATTTCAGGATCAATGTCATCGAAGAATTTTGGCGAAGGCTGCCCGCTTAAATTTGCAGAGGTAGATACGATAGGTTTTCTAAAACGCTGGATCAATGGGGTACAAAAATCGTGTTTAACAATTCTGATGCCTACGCTGCCATCAGCGTTAATTACATTTTTAGCCAAGTTTTTGGCATTCGAAAAAACAACGGTAAGCGGGTTTTCTGCATATTCGATCAGATCATACGCCACGTCGGGTATTTCGGCAACATAACTCTGCAGTTTACTGTCAATATCCAATAAGACGATTAAGCTCTTTTCGGCCGGCCGGTTCTTTATTTTCAGTACTTTGTCTACCGCTTCCGGATTGGTGGCATCGCAACCTATTCCCCAAATGGTATCGGTAGGATAGAGGATTACCCCGCCCGATTTTAATACTTCTAAAGCTTTGTTAATCTCATCTTTTAACATTCTGCAAAGTTAATTGATAAAGCTTAAGTTAAGTAACGTACTCATAAAAGAATTTTAGCATTATATATTTTTTATTCTATTAAATGTTACGCGCTGGCAAATGAATCAATTTTTAATTACAGGTTATTAAATGAAGTACATTTTACAATAGGAGTGTTTATCCTTAGTGATTCAACGATTTCCTGTGGCGTCATATGTTCCTATCTGGCACTTATCATACTGATAAAGTAATGTTATGATCGTAACATATTCTTTATCGTTCATTTAGCTGAATGGATGTGTTTTACGCCAATAAACCCGTATTTTAGTAATAGGTTATTAAATAAAACATAAAATGAAACACACACTTAAATGGGGTATGCTGTTTACTATTGTAATGGCATTTACCGGTTGTATTTCTGTGCTTACGGCATCAGATTACGACAAAAAGATCGATTTTTCGAAGTTGAAATCCTTTGCTTACTATGAAAAAGGCATTGAACATTTAGAATTAAACAACCTTGACAAGCCCAGGATGTTAGATGCCATCGAAGCCACTATGGCAAAAAAAGGGTTTGGCAAAGCTGGCCGACCGGATTTTTTGGTTAATGTAGTAGTTTTAAGCAGCATTAATTCGAGGGCAGATTGGGGTTACAGTGGGGGTGGTTATCAATGGGATGCAGCCTCATTGTCGTATCAATGGAGAGATTCGCAATTCGGACCGCTTAACAGCAACAAACCATATCAAACGGGGACTATTATCATTGACTTTTTGAACCCGGAAACCAAGGCAATTATGTGGCACGGGGTAGGGTCGGGCTTTAATTTGGATGATTATTACGATAGAGAAAACAGGATAAATCTTGCTGTTAAACAGATCTTGTCACAATATCCTCCAATTTATTGATCTGACTCATTTAATCCAATTGTAAAATATTTAGTCTGAGTGATATAAGGTCAAAACATAATCAAATAGAAATCGTTTTATAGATAAAAATCTGATTGTAAAAAAATGTTAAATGATTTTATTTGGTTTACAAGATCGTTATATTTATGTCAGGTTATTTATACAAGAAACGCACAAAATGAAAACAGCACAAAAATTATTAATGCTTTTTACAGTGGTATTGGCATTAGCAGGATGTACAACACTCCGCACCGCATCAGATTATGATAAAGATGTTGATTTAAGCGGTTATAAAACTTACAATTTTTACGATAAAGGTATTGCCAGGATTAAGCTCAACAATTTAGATAAGCGCAGGTTGATGGCGGCGGTTGAATCTGAAATGAATGCGAAAGGCTTTACAAAATCGGATCGTCCGGATATGCTGGTTAATCTTGTAGTGGTTGCCCGCGAAAAAACCGATGTATATGGCCCGGGTTACTACGGTGGCTGGGGATGGGGCTGGCGCGGCGGTTGGGGAAATCCTTTCTGGGGCGGCGGTACCTATGTGAACCAGTATATTGACGGTACCATCATTATCGATTTTCTGGATCCGGCCAAAAAGATTCTATTCTGGCACGGACAGGGATCAGGTTTTAACCTTGATAACTTTAATAAAAGAGAACAACGTTTGTATACTGGCGTGAAAGAAATCTTAGCACAATATCCATCGAACGGTGTAACTGCAAAATAAGCAGTAGAAATTAACTATAACAAGAGGGCTGTTGAATTTTAAATAATTCCAGCCCTTTTTTTCTTTTAACGAGGTGTTAATTCTCTTAACTTGAGTTTGATAATTATTAGTGAAAATTCTGTTTTGTAAATGTTCCTAGATAGATTCGTCATGCTGAATTTATTTTACAAGTAAAAATAATATTTTCAGTGGCCTTGTAGCTACTTCGTGATCAGCATCTTATTTTGCAGAAAAGACCCTGAAATGAATTCAGGGTGACGACTACGAATTGAAATATCTACAAGGAATTTAAAATGTATATAAATAACGGAATTAAGCTTAATTAAAGTCTTTACCAAACTAACTGAAAGATTATTTATTAAAGAGCTACATAACAATTCATCAATTGCTCTGTAACCACAGAACTATTGAATTTTTGAACAAATTCCAACCCCTTTTCTTTCATTTCTTTTTGAAGTTGAGGATTTTCTATAATCTGATTAATGGCTTTTGCTAATCCTGTTGCATCATTTGGCGAAACATACAGACTATTGGGACCACCCGCTTCTTCCAGGCATGAGCCTGTTGCCGCAACAACTGGAACACCAGAGTAAAGGGCCTCAATAATTGGGATACCAAAACCTTCGTAAAATGAAGGGTAGGCAAAAACATCAGCCATCTGATAAATGCCAGGCAGGTCGGTAAAAGGAATGTTTTTTAAAAATAAGATGCGGTTTTTCAGACCGAGCTTTTCTATTTCTTTCTCAACGCTGTTAAAATAGGCAGTTTGTTTCCCTATCACTACCAATTTATATTCTTCATTAACTTCTTTTAAAGCCTGGACAACCAGTTTTAGATTTTTACGCTCTTCAATGGTGCCAACATTCAGCAGGTATTTATCAGGTAGTTTATAGGTTGCCTTAATCCTGCTTAATTTTTCTTTTGGAAACGCTGTTTTAAAACCATCATCGCAGCTCTGGTAAATTACTTCAATCTTTTCAGGGTTAATTCCGTACAGATTGATAATATCTTCCTTTGTTTTTTCGCTGATTGCGATAATTTTATCGGCGCGTTTGCAGGCAGATTTACTTTTCCATTCGTATAATTTCCGGTCGATCAATTTATAATACTGTGGAAAGCGAAGAAAAATTAAATCGTGTATGGTTACGATGGATTTAATCCTGGTGTGCTGAATGGCCAATGGAATTTCATGACTAAGACCATGAAAAATCTGGCATTCGTCTTGGGTTAAATCTTTTAGAATATTTAACGTCCTCCATAAAAAAGGCCCGCTTTTAGGAAGCTTTAATTTGATGTTTTCCTTTTCAAAAAAAGCATCTATCTGTCTGGCGGATTTTACTTTTGGTGCATAAACCAAATACTCGTGTTCAGGAAACTGATCTGCCAGATGCTCAATTAAAGAACGGCTGTAATTACCAAGTCCGGTTAAGTTATTGGCAGCACGCTTGCCGTCAAACCCTATTTTAAGCTTAAAGTTTAAAGCCGAAAGACCAAAGCTTGATTGATCAAGTTCAGTACTATCGGCCTTTTGATTTCTAGTTTCGCTTTCAGCTTTCACCTTTTTGCTTTCAGCTTAAACCGCTACATTATTTTCTCTCAACGCATCGTTAAGTGAAGTTTTCTTATCTGTACTTTCTTTACGTTTACCGATAATTAAAGCACAGGGAACCTGAAATTCGCCAGCTGGGAATTTTTTAGTATAACTTCCTGGTATTACCACTGAACGAGCCGGAACAATACCTTTATATTCAACAGGGGTTGGGCCGGTAACATCAATAATTTTGGTCGATGCTGTTAAAACCACATTGGCACCAAGAACGGCTTCTCTTTCTACTTTAACACCTTCTACAACAATAGCTCTTGAACCTAAAAAGGCATCATCTTCGATAATAACCGGAGCAGCTTGTACAGGCTCTAAAACACCACCAATACCTACACCACCACTTAAATGTACACGTTTACCAATTTGTGCGCAAGAACCCACGGTAGCCCAGGTATCAACCATGGTACCTTCGTCAACATAAGCGCCAATATTTACATACGATGGCATCATGATTACACCTTTTGCCAAAAACGAACCATAACGTGCGCTTGCCATAGGCACCACACGAACACCAGTTGTTTTGTAATCGGTTTTTAATTCCATTTTATCATGGTAAACAAACGGACCGCTTTTAATTTCCTTCATTTCGCGGATCGGGAAATATAAAATTACTGCCTTTTTTACCCATTCATTAATGCCCCAAGAGTTTAAAACTGGTTCAGCTACACGGATTTCGCCCTTATCTAAACCTTGAATTACCGTTTCAATGGCTTCGCAATAGTTGCTATATTGTAAAAGTGTTCTGTCTTCCCAAGCGGCTTCAATTAATTTCTTTAAATCTGAATACATGATGTTTTTTAATTTTACGCAAAATAAATCAATTTTTGTTTATTAAAGGGTTTATTGTATAAATTGTTTTGTTCCTGGGTTAAAGGTTAATTGTTTCAATCGGTTAACTGTTGAAAACCGTATCTACAATTAATCGATCAACCAGTTTATACAGTTAACCTAATTACGTATTTTTGTATTTTTATGACAGAGACAGAAAAACTTCGGATAGATAAATATTTATGGGCAATCAGGCTGTTTAAAACAAGGAGCCTGGCTACCGATGCCTGTAAAGCAGGTAGGGTGAAACTCAAGGGGCAGAATATTAAACCCTCGGCTATTGTGAAAGTTGGCGACGTTTACCAGGTTTCAAAAGGCATTGAGAAAAAAATTATAGAGGTGGTTGAACTCTCGTATAACAGAACAGATTCGCCAACCGCCTTAACCAAATATAAAGATCTTACTCCGCCAGAAGAAACGCATGCTTTTAAATCAGCTTTTCATGCACCAACACTTAAACGCGATCGGGGAACAGGACGTCCAACTAAGAAAGACAGAAGGGAAACAGATGATTTATTGGATGGGATGTTTGATGAAGAGTAGTTAGTTTCCAGTTTTCAGTTTACGGTTTTCAGTTTTTTCTGAACTGGAAATTGCATACTGCAAACTGAAATACCTCATTCGATAACTCATCATGGCTGTCTTACCTAATTTCTCAATTAATTTATAATTGGCAATGGCGCCAACTGCTGCACCCACAAAAGGGAGCATCTGGGCCAGTTTAGCCAGATCGATGTAATCACGATACTGTTGCTGAAAAGTGAGCCAGTCAAATTCATCAATATTGGTCGGCAATAAATGCGCTTGTTCATCCCAGGACAGCATTTTGCTGAAAACATGCTGACTTTCTTCTTTACTTGAAAAGGCGAGTTGAAAGATGTGTAGAATATATAAACGTTCGCGGTAATCTTTAACATCATATCCGTAAACTGCCGCTATATCGAAAAGCATTTTCATTTTGATGCCCAATAATAACGGGAAATCAGCCAGGCTCATTAAAAAACCACCCGCACCCGTAATTCCACCTTCTGCAGCCCCTGTTTTTTTATAATTTTCGATCTTTTGCTTAATTAATGCCTCCCGGTGCATCAAAGTCAAATCGGTAATGGGTTTCGAAGTGGTGAAGGTAGAACCAAAAAGTACCGCCTTAACCATTTGTTTTATGGCTGAGGTTATGGCATCATGAACCTTATCGGGTATATAGCTGTTTATTTTTTTTTGAACTTTATCAGTTACCTTGTTTAATAGTGAAGGTTGTTGCAAAGTTTTAAACTTCCAGAAATCCAGTTCACTCTTTATTTTTTGTTCGTAGGTCATGATTATTTTCATACAATAATTATTCCTTAAAATTTAACAAAAATAACTAGGAATAATGGTGAATAAACTATATATTTAGTTTACCTAATTAAAATCTAATCCTTTCATTATGAAAACCTTAAAATTATTCTGTTTACTGATGTTGGCTGCAGGAGCGGTTAATGCTCAGGGGGTAAAATTTTCTGCTGTTCAACCAGCTGCAGGAAGTACCGTTAAATTTACCTACGATCCAAAAGGAACTAACCTGGAAAACCTGGCCGATGTAAAATGTACCGGTTATACTTTTTTTAGTACAACTAATCCAAAAAGCAGGAAAGTTGAACTGGTAAAAGAAGGGATGGTTTACAAAGGGGAGATTTCAACTCCCGATAGCGTTACTGTGGTTGGTCTTTCCTTTTCTGTTGGCGACCAGAAAGATGAAGCACCGGCCGGTTACGTCATTGAATTTACCAAGGGTGGAAAAGTACCTGCTGAGGCGTATCTCAACGAAGCCTTTTTATATGGATTAGCCGGAAATTATTATCTGGGACTTACCATTGATCCTGAAAAGGCAGTATCATTATACAATCAGGCATTTGCGCTAAAGCCAGGGTTGAAAAAGAAAAACCTGCAGCAATACCTTTCGCTCGAGTATAAAGCAGATAAAGATAAGGGAACAAAGCTCATCAACGAGAACATTTCGGCGTTGTCTAAACTAAAAGAACCTAAAGAAGAAGATTTGAGCACTGTTATCGGATTGTATTCGTTGCTAAAGAAAAAAACACAGGCCGATTCCGTTAAAGGGATTGTGCTCAAGAAATATCCAACCGGAAATTATGCCTGGAATGATGGAATGAATACACTTTACGGTACAAAAGATTTTGCTGTGCAAATACAGAAAGCGGAAGAACTGATCGCAGGATTTAAACTCGATCAAAACAAAAAGGCTGATGTGGGCAAACTAAATGCTGTTTATGGCATGATGGCAAATAGCGCGGTAAAAGCCAAAGATCTGGATAAGTTTCAATATTATGCGGGTAAAGTAACTGATAAAATGACAAGAGCAAGTCTCTATAATAATTTTGCCTGGCCAGCTGCCGAAAAAAAGGAAAATATAGATTTAGCCTTAAAGCTTTCCAGGCAATCGCTCGATCTTATAGAAGCATCAAGAAGTGATGAGCTGCCAAAATATTACAATACTAAAGAAGATTATCTCAAATATTTAAATGGTGCTTATGGCATGTATGCCGATACCTATGCATTATTGCTTTATCATCAGGGCAAATTTAAGGAAGCATTGGCTGCACAGGAAAAAGCTTTACCGATGTATGCTAGTGTTCCGCCAGATGTTTCTGAGCGTTATGTTACCTACCTGATTAAAGATGGGCAGAACAATAAAGCCTATACAGAGGCAGAAAAACTCATCAAAGATGGTAAAGCAACCGATTCGTTAAAAGCTGATTTTAAAAGGCTTTACACCAGTTTGAAGAAAGAAGGTACTTACGAAACGTATATCGCCAGTCTGGAAAAAGCAGCTTTAGAAAAAGAAAGAGCGGAGTGGACCAAAAAAATGATCAATATCCCTGCACCTGCCTTTTCATTGATGAATTTAAAAGGTGAAAAGGTTAGCCTGGCCAGCTTAAAAGGTAAAATAGTGATTTTGGATTACTGGGCAACCTGGTGCGGCCCATGTGTAGCTTCTTTTCCCGGTATGCAAAAAGCCATGGCGAAATATTCAGCCAACCCCAATGTAGTATTCCTGTTTGTAAACACCTGGCAAAATGAGGATAACAGGGAGAAAGTGATTGCCGATTTTATTGCTGAAAAGAAATACAATTTTAATGTGCTTTACGATACCAAAAACGCTAAAGATCCCTCAAAATTCGATGTTGTAAGTGCTTATAAGGTGGATGGAATCCCTACTAAATTTGTGATAGACGGCGATGGTAACATCAGGTTTAAAGCCGTGGGTTTCTCGGGAACTGATGATGGTGTAGTGAAAGAGATAGATGCTATGGTGGGGTTGTTGGCTTCTAAAGATTCGGGTAAATAAACTTCAGTTTACAACAAAGGTGCTGAGTGATCGGCACCTTTCGTAGTTTAATAATTAATCCGCATCTGCGATGTTTCCCATAGCTTAAATGCCGACAACGCTTCATCGCGCATCAACTGGATTACAGGCAGGCTTCTGTTTTCCATTGGTTTGTTAAGCTCATCATAAATGAATTTGTCGCTAAAACCAATATGCTCAGCATCTGCTTTGGTATTTGCGTAATATATGGTATCAATTTTTGCCCAGTAAATAGCCCCCAAACACATCGGACAATGCTCGCAGCTGGTGTAGATTACACATCCACTTAAGTCGAAGGTATTTAATTCGGTACAGGCCAGTCTGATGGCCGAAACCTCTGCGTGCGCCGTCGGATCGTTGGTTAAAGTAACCTTGTTGGCTGATTTAGCAATGAGTTGTCCATCTTTTACCACTACCGCGCCAAATGGTCCGCCAATGCACTCGCTTACATTTTGTACCGATAGGTCGATGGCCATCTGCATGTATTCCTGATGTTGTTTTTCCATATTTATTTTATTTGGGTAAATGGTTTCGGTGCTGATTTTCAATGTAACACAAAAAAAATGCCCCGATTTTGTCGGGGCATCCAGTTTTCAATATCTTTTGGTTTATTTTTTACTGTATTCTGCATTTAAGCCTTTAATTACTTCTGAAGTCACATCTAAACTTTCATCGGCAAATAAGATGGCACTGTTACCTTTTGAGTACGTTAAAACCATTTTATAACCTTTTTCTTTAGCATAACCTTTCAGGTAATCAGCTACTTTGTCGTAAAGTTTTTCATTTTCGGCAGCCTGCTCATTCTGTAAAGCGCCACCGGCGTTTTGTTGGTAAGTTTGAAGCTCTTGTTGTTTACGTGCCAAACGCTCTTCAGTACTTTTGCGTTGATCGGCTGATAATGTTTGTGCCGATTGCTGGTATTGTGCTACCTCTCTTTGAAAAGCCTGACCTTTTGCCTGGATATCTGCCTGAGCACTTTTGCTTTTACCTTCAAATTTTACTTTAAGATCTTTGAAGTATTCATATTTTGTAAGTAACGAGTCGGAGTTTACAAACACAATTTTCTCAGTTGCAGAAACCGGTGCAGTAGTACCCTCTGTTTTTTTAGGTTCAGTAGTTTTAGTGTCTTTGTTCTGACATGCAGAGAAAGCAGTTATCAAAGTTGCAGTTGCAAGTAAACCAAAGGTTTTAAAGGTTCTTCTTTCCATTCTTGTTTAATAAATTTTAGCAAACTTATATAAATTAGTTTTGATATGCAATTTAAAGAAAAGCCTATTGTGATCGAAAGGTGTTTTACGTTTGGCGCGGAGCATCAAGCGTTAATTTTACTCGTTGCTAAGCGCCTTGCCGGCCGCTCAAACAAGATAGCGATGATTCGAAAAGCAATACCTGTGTTTCAAACGGTTGTTTGCCCTGCTGTCCGCTTTATTGCATGCCCGCTTCCATCAGGTTTAGATGGCGCAGTATGTGCTGCTATTGGGGTTGTATGTTGCCTGGCAAATTGGCAATAGCAAATGATCCTAAGGAAAGAAAACACCAATTGACTATTGACTACTTACGAATCGCCCCTAACGGGACGTTATTTCTAAAAGTGAAGCTTCTTATATCGGGGATGATGCCCGAAAGAAAAATAAATGTTCTTTACCGGTTTTAAGCCCAAACGGAATGGGGGTAAAACCGGGATCAATAGAAGGAGAGAGACAACCCTGCTGGCAATACAGGATTTACATTTCAAATCCCTGTTAACTCAATGGAAGAGGCTTTTGCATCAATCTCTTAACAGCCCAAAAATTATCCACATATTAGTTTAAGTGGCAAAATTTCCGTATTTTTGATACTTATTGTTTTTAATTAAAATATGAGCGAAGAACAGGATTTAAAGTCAAATTATTCGGCAGATAATATACAGGTTTTAGAAGGTTTGGAAGCGGTGCGTAAGCGCCCTTCGATGTATATAGGTGATACTGGTGTAAAGGGTTTGCACCACTTGGTTTATGAGGTTGTAGATAACTCTATTGATGAGGCTTTAGCCGGTCATGCAGATACCATTGATGTTCGCATTTTAGAAGGCAACTCCATCAGGGTTGAAGATAATGGACGTGGTATTCCGACGGGAATTAATAAAAAAGAAAATAAATCGGCGCTTGAAATCGTAATGACGGTTTTGCACGCAGGTGGTAAATTTGATAAAGATACCTACAAAGTATCCGGAGGTTTGCACGGTGTAGGGGTAAGTTGTGTTAATGCCTTGTCTACAGATTTAAAAGCAGAAGTACACCGCGAAGGTAAAATCTGGATGCAAGAGTATAAAATTGGTGTTCCGCAGTATGATGTTAAAGAAGTTGGAAATACAGACAAACGTGGTACGATTGTAACATTTACTCCTGATCCTACCATTTTTACCCAAACTACCGAATACAAATATGATACTTTGGCTGGCCGTTTGCGCGAGTTATCTTTTCTAAATAAAGGGATTAAATTAACGTTAACTGATGAACGTGACAAACTGGATGATGGTTCTTATTTTTCTGAAACTTTCCATTCTGAAGGTGGTTTAAAAGAGTTTGTAGCTTTTTTGGATGATACCCGTACTTCTATTCTGGCTGAGCCTATTTATATCGAAGGAATTAAAAATGGTGTTCCTGTTGAGCTGGCATTCCAGTATAATGACAGTTATGCAGAGAATGTTCACTCTTACGTAAATAACATTAATACCCACGAAGGCGGCACGCATATTGCCGGTTTCCGTAGGGGATTAACCCGTACTTTAAAAACCTATGCTGATAAGGAAGGTTTATTAAAGAACGTAAAAATGGAAATCACCGGTGATGACTTTAGGGAAGGTTTAACCGCGGTTGTTTCGGTAAAAGTACAGGAGCCACAATTTGAAGGACAGACCAAAACCAAACTCGGAAACAGTGAGGTGATGGGATCTGTTGATGTTGCGGTAGGAGAGGCTTTAGGTAATTATCTGGAAGAGAACCCTAAAGAAGCCAAAATGATTATCAATAAGGTAATCTTAGCGGCTACTGCACGTGCCGCAGCCCGTAAAGCACGAGAAATGGTGCAACGTAAAAGCGTAATGGGCGGTTCTGGCTTGCCGGGTAAACTAGCCGATTGCTCAGATAGCGATCCCGAAAGATGTGAAATTTTCCTGGTTGAGGGAGATTCTGCGGGTGGTACTGCTAAACAAGGTCGTGATCGTAATATTCAAGCGATTTTACCTTTAAAAGGTAAGATTCTGAATGTGGAGAAAGCAATGGAGCATAAGATCTATGAAAACGACGAGATCAAAAATATGTTTACCGCTATTGGGGTAAGTATCGGCACACCAGAGGATAATAAAGCTTTAAATTTAACCAAACTCCGTTACCATAAAATTGTAATCATGACGGATGCTGATATCGACGGGTCGCACATTACCACGTTGATTTTAACATTCTTCTATCGTTATATGCGTGCCCTGATTGAGGCCGGATATGTTTACATTGCATCTCCACCACTTTATCAGGTTAAAAAAGGTAAAGATTTTGAATATTGCTGGAATGATGCACAGCGCGATGCCGCTGTACAGCGTTTAAAAGGTGCAGGTAAAGAAGATAGCGTGCACATACAACGTTATAAGGGTTTGGGTGAAATGAACGCTGAGCAACTTTGGGATACCACCCTAAATCCTGCTACACGTACCTTAATGCAGGCCACCATCGAAAGTGCAGCGGAATGCGATCATACTTTCTCGATGTTAATGGGCGATGAAGTTGCACCACGCAGGGATTTTATTGAGCGTAATGCAAAATATGCAAAAATTGATGCTTAATCCTTAAATCCCCTTCAGGGGAATTTAATATACAAACCCTCTTCAAGCGAAAACTTGGGAGGGTTTTTTTCTTAGCGGGGTTATCGGTGGCGTCAGTTGTATCAACTGACATTGGAGGTATAGTAGTGTAAAATGATATCAGCTTAAGCTTCAGCAAATTTTCTTATCAATTAAGGGTGTGTTAGTTAATATTTGATTATAGCACAAAAAACAAAGCCATTCAAAAAAAATGAATGGCTTTTGTATTATACAACTATCGCAAATGGCAATACTTCATCCAAAGAAAAACCATTGCGCTTAACTAACCATCTCAGCAAAGAGATTTATTTTAGGCTTCCCGGGGTGATTTACAAAATGTAATATGATCCCACCTGGGCCAATTCGGTTTGAGGTTTATCCTCATAAATTTTATTATCATCTAACATCTGGCAAAGATCTCGTTCAATGGTTCTACAGATGGTAGTAGTTGGTGTATCTGTAGGTTTATTCTCAAAAGGATCCTGAAGATGAACAGCCATTTTTTCAACCAGTAAAAAGAAGGCAGCAATGGCCACCACTAATGGAACTTCCATGTAACCAAAGTATTCCAGCAATCCGAAAGGCAACAAGACTATGAATAAATGGATAGACATGTTGATATACTTGCTATAAGTAACCGGGAAAACGGTGTTTTTAATTCTTTCCGATCCGCCCATGTGGTTACATAAACCGGTTATGGTTTTGTCTATTTCTATCTGTTGATATTTATTGATCCAGCCTTCCTGCAGTGCTCTTTTTAAGGCCATGGCATGCAACTCTAAAATGCTGGCCGTTACATTTTTGCGTTTCTTGATGAACTCAAATTCTTCAACCGAAAGGTATTCTTCTAAACCTTTTCGAGGATTAAAACCTCTCAAGGCCTGACTTAAGGCATAACACCAGGCAATCTGCCGTTTTACAAAGCTTGCCTTGAACTCCTCAATTTCGTCTATTCCATAGGGATTTTCAACGAACGACAAGATCTGGCGCGACACGGTTCTCGAATCATTAACTATAGCGCCCCAAAGAATCCTTGCTTCCCACCACCTGTCATAAGCCTGGTTAGAACGAAATGCCAATAAAAGCGAAATGATTGTTCCCAGTAAAGCAGGTACTGCAACAGGAATGGAAATACGGGTAACATGAAGGTTCTCATATAATATCACAATACCTATAGAGTAACCGATAACAAACAGAAGCTCTTTTTTGATCTTTCCAAATATATAAGTGAGCGGAATATTATTTCGTAATAGCATAATATAAAGTTTAATGGTTGATAACTAAGAATTTGCTTCCTGCAGCTGCGTTTCGTGTATTTTCGTATCTATTAAATTTTCGTTGGCATGAACGGTTAAAGTATTTAGTAAAATTACCTCGCAACCTGCCCGTTCTGTTAATATTTTAGGGTCAATGCTATATTTATTGATTGGCGTAAAATTGTATCCCTTTAAGTAGGCAATGCATTCTACATCAAAAGCTTCGATAAAATTTTTAAAAGCTGCTACTGTACTTCCGTAGAAATACTCAATCCCAATGTTATTGATTTGAGTAGGATATTTTGCCTTGGCCTGATTGATTTGCTGATAAAATTCGTCGCTGACGTTTTCATAATCGCGGCTGCGGCGACTCAACATTAACATATCAGTTATGGAATCAGACAGTTTAAAGGCATGTACGAAAATGATGTTGAATATTTCGTTTTTTTGATGTTGAACAAGTGCATCAATAATTTTTATACTTTCTAGTTTGAAGTCGGTTGGAATTAATACTGTTTTCATCTCTTTATCTTGTTTAAATGAATTGAAATATTATTTATACAAGTTTAACTCCATATTATTATAGCGAAATAAGAGCGAGATTAAAACGAGATTAGAATGCACTCCTTTTTAGAATTTTTCGGTTAACTGTTTAAATTGGTTAATCGGTTAAATTGTTGTAATGTTAGATTGTTTTTATTGCTGGGAGGTTCAAATACTTTTCTTTTACAAGCTGTCATCCCGAATGCAATGAAGGATCTTTTTTAACGGGATGGGGCTAAAGGCATTATCTAAATTAGATCCTGAAGCAAGTTAAAGGGGACGTTGTGCAGGAATTACTGTTGACCAATTAACTACATGGACTAATCAACCAATTACGAATGACCAATGATCCAGTTAAACTTTTGTAGGTAACAATACTTTGATTTCCGTGCCAACGCCTTCCTGCGATTTGATGGCAATACTACCCCTGTGCAAACGGATAATATTTAACGAAAGTGGCAAACCAACTCCATAACCTTTAAAATCATTGGTGTTTGATGCCCGGTAGAAAGGTTCAAATATATGCTGGATATCGGTTTGTGGGATGCCGATACCGCGATCGGTTACCGAGATCGAAAGCATATTGACGTTACTTTCTATACTAATGCTTACCAATTTCTCATTAGAATATTTGCAGGCATTATTTACAATATTACTGATGGCCAGTTTCATCAGGTTTTTATTTACCCGCAACGAAAGCAATTCATCATCATCGGGAAGTTTACTAAAATCGATTTCTATTTTACTGTTCGGATGAACCTGGTTTACCGAATCTTTAATTTCCCATAACAATTCATCCATTCGTACTTCTTCCCAGGGCTGGTTTTTTCCATTAAAACCTGATTGGGCCAGGCCTAATAAACTGGTTAAGATATGCTCCAGCCGTTCTGCTTCATTCTTGATTTTTGATAATGCCTTTTCCTGTTTGTCTGCATCTGCAATGTTTTTCATGGCCAGCTCAACCTCTCCGCTAATGATGGTTAAAGGTGTTCTCAGCTCATGTGAGGCATTGCTGATAAAATTATTTTGCGTCTCGAAAGCCGTTTCCAAACGGTTGAGCATATTATTAAAGGTTTGCGCCAGTTGCGACATTTCATCATTACCTTTTTTAACATCCAGCCTTAGGTGCAAATTTTCGGCCTTTATTCTTTTTACACTTTTAATGATATTTCGCAGGGGCATCAACATGTAATTGGAAAATTTCCAGCCTACCACAAATGATAATATGACCGAAAGAAAAAAGCCAATAATTAAAATTCTTTGCAGGTCTTTTAACTCGCGGAAACCGACAGGATCATTTGCAGAAACAATAACAATATATCCACCATTCGGATTTTTAAAATATTTGCCGGCATAAAAGTGGTTTTCCGTGCGATAGCGGGCTACGTAACCTGCATTTATCCGGTTATAAAAACTTGCTGGCAATTCGCGATCCAGTTTATTGGTTGGTTTTCCTGCTTCAATAATGTATTCCTTCTCAGAAGGCAACCGCTCCAGGTATCTGTTGCGCATTTTAGCATAAACCTTATTGTTGTCGTCTTTGTAAAGTTTAATCTGGGCAGCAATATTAACCCTTGCTTCCAAGCGTTTGTAAAAATCTTCGAAGGCAAATTCGTTAGAAAAATACCAAACAAAACCACTTAATAAGGAAATAATAACTGCCGATAAAATGGCAAAAAGTAAAGTGATTTTCTTGGCAATCTCCATCTATTTTTCTTTCAATATATAACCTAAACCTACCGCAGTATGGATCAGCTTTCGATCAGCATTCTTATCTATTTTTTTACGAAGGTAATTAACATAAACATCAACTACATTGGTGCCCAGGTTAAAATCGATATCCCACACGTTTTCCAGAATATCTATCCGGGATAAAATTTTGGATTTGTTTTTAGCCATATACTCCAGTAGCCGATACTCTGTTGCCGTAAGAATGATTTCCTGTTGGTTTCGCTTTACGGTTTTTGCGCTTAAATTTATCTGCAGGTCGCCTACAGCAATAATCTGATCTTGCGAAACCACACCATGGTATCGCCTCAGCAGCATTCTGATCCTCGCAAAAAGTTCAGCAAATTTAAATGGTTTGATCAAATAATCATCTGCGCCATTATCCAGTCCGTTTACCACATTTTCGGTAGTACCTAAGGCCGTAAGCATGATAATGGGCGTATTGGGTTTTTGCTCTTTAATGATCTTGCAGAGTTCCAATCCATTTATTCCAGGTAGCATAATATCAAGGATAATCAGATCAAACTGATTATCCAAAGCCATCTGTTTCCCGATTAAACCATCAGGAGAAATACTTACGGTGAATCCTTCGTCTGTTAAACCCCTCGAAATTACAGATACAACACTTGGTTCATCTTCTACAAGTAATAAATTCATTTGATGGAAAAGTAATCTTAAAAAAAAGGGAAATTACAAAATATTAATTGATGGTTAGACCACTTTTGATACTTTTTTAACCCAAAGCAGGGATAATTGTTTGGTTGGTACATTCAAAGAATGAAAAAGGCTCTTTTCAAGAGCCTGGAAATATTACTTGCTTTTTTAACCACAGAGATCATGAAGTTAAGGCACAAAGAATGCAAAGTTTACAGGGCGCACGTCCTCGACTGGAGCAAAGCGGAATGAAGAGATCGTTGAATCATAATAGGGTCTTCGACTTCGTTACCATTGACAGATTTAAACAAAAAAAGATCGTCATTGCGAGGCGAAGAAAGAGCTTTCCCGCAATTACGGACGCTAGCAGCCCACCATTTAGCAAAAAAAATCTGTCATTTTATATTGATTTTAAACAATAAATTATCTCTCAGAATGACATTGCAATTAAATCTCCTTCTCTGATTTCTCTTTGAGGGATTTCAATCCATCTTCAAAATCTTTGCCGATCATTTTATCCATAAATAAGCAAAACCATTTGTTGATGATGCCTTTGCTATCTCCACTCATGGTCCAGATTACTTTATTTCCATTTTCAGCTTTTTCGATGTCAAAGCGGGTGTTTGCTATGCTTTCCATGGGTTTGATGAATTTTAATTCCATATCGACCATTTTATTTGCCTCTGCTTTATTGATCAGCATTTGTCCGGTACCACTTTTTTCACCATTCCATTGGTACAGGTGACCCGGCTGAGCAGCTGTACCGGTAATGGTAATCTTCGCTTTTGGATCCATTTTAGACCAGGCATTCCATTTGTAAAACTCATGATAATCGGCGATGTTTTTATAAATAATGCTGTCTGGAGCAAGAATGGTTATAGTCCGATTAACGGAATAGCTTTTTGGAAGAAAGAGACTACCTCCAATAATGATTACTGCCAGTACGGCGATAATGCCTAAAAAGATTTTGAGAAATTTCATAACATAAATTTAGTTTGGTTAACTAAATTTATAAAGAAAGCAGTTGAAATCAAAGCGGATTGAACTAAACAATCTTGATCTTCGATAAGGGGGCATTGATTTTAAAGTGCATTAAATCAGCAATAGATTGGGCTTTTTGTTTAATCAGTTCTGCATTAGGTCCCGTAAACAAATCGTCTACGTTTTGGAAAAAGAGATTTTTCCATATCTCAAATTGTTCCTGCTGCAATGGCGTTTGTTTATTCAGTGCAAAATGGCTTAGCATCGGATTTCCCTTATAAATGGCTTTACCGAAAAGGATACTTTCCCAAAAATCGTACATTTTGGGTAGGTGGTGTGTCCAATCCACCCTGGCAACATCGGTAAATATCGGGCCTATATGCGGATTGATCGCAACATTTTCGTAAAAAGTATTCACTAAAACGATAATATCTGCTCTATTATCAATATCCTTTTTCATGGTTTAATGATTTTAAATTTAAGAAACCCAGTGTAATTAATATCAGGAATTTAATGGTGTCGGCAATGATATACAAGATATGATGGTAACTTCTTACCGGGGCATGACCAGCCAAAACCAGTTTTGCCCTTTCATCAAGTAATGGTAACAACCAAAAGGTATCGGTCATCAACAGGATGGTAACCGAAAAAAGTAAAATACTGCTGATGTTTTTTAACGGTGCCGGCAAGGAGCAGGCTAAAATCACCATAAGTAATATAACCTCTATTTTATTGAGTGCCTGAAAAACCAACTGCCCGATACCTAAACCAAGCGGGATGGTAATTCCTGGCGCCTGAAATTTTAGCGGGGCTTCCAAAAAGCTAATTCCACCAATTAATCCTGCCCAAAAAATAACACAAAAGATTGCGATTAACTTCTTCATTAAGGTCAAATATCACTTAAAATGGCTTTGTTAAAAATGATCGGTGTCATAAAGAAAAATTATCTTTATCTATAAAGCCTCAGCATCATTTTCTGGTAATTAATCACAGCCTTATACTGCATTAAGATATCTCCGCCAATAATCCCCATAATAGGCGGGTGACCAAACTGCTGGTAAGTTTCGCTTACCGACTGCAGATCAAAAGCCACTGTTTCATAATTATTGATCTTTAAGGTGCCGATTTTTAATTGAGGAAGGGTAGCCTGTATGGTAGTGGTGGTGGTAAAAAGTGTAGCAGCATTAATTTCATCAGAAACCTGAAGTGTTTCTGATATATGTTTTTCGATCAATGATTTATCGAAAACACTCCGTGAAGCGCCGGTATCTAAAACGGCGAGGTGTTTTTCCTTAAAAACAATAACTTCCACTAAAAGGTGGAAGCCATCGTCTTGTAAGTTTATTATTTTTAAGGGAATGGAAATGGCTTTCATAACAAGTGTTTAGAAGCCTAAATTAGGCTAATTAACCTAAAAACCATGTCAGGTAAGGGTTATTTGTTTTTGATCAGGTTTTTTACAAATTCCATTTCTGTATCATATCCGCTTAAGTACTCTTCAATTTTTGGCTGCACTTCGTTATCGGGCATTACACCGCGACCAAATGGAATATTATTTTGTTTTTCTTTAACAACAAATTTAATGAGTGGGATCCGGCCGGTTAATTTGGAATTAGGTAAGGTATAATTGATGAAAAAACCACTGGTATTGCCATAATAACCTCCGCCTGTTTCTTCACCTATAAAACGTGCGTTGGTATAATTTTTTGCTAAAGCAGCAAATTCTGATCCTCCGGAAAAAGATAAACCGCTGATGAGTATATACAAATCGCCTTTGAAACGGTTGGTTTGGGGTGTATCACTTTTGTATTTTCCGGGAAGATCCAGGTAACGCCCGTCGTTGCTGCGATAAAATTCGGCTTTTAACTCCTTTTCGAAATCATCCTGCGATTCTTTATTCCGGTAATCGGTATAATCTAAAAAAGAATAGGTAAAGGACGGAATTTCAGCATATTGGTATTTTGGATATTCGTTATCGACCAGATACGACATTAAGTGGTCTTCCATGGCCTGTGCGCCGCCTTCATTTTTCCTGATGTCAATAATTAAATGCTTTATTTTATGATGAGCAATGTCTTGAAAACCCCTGGCTAAGAACTCTTTAAAACCCTTTCTGCCACCTGTATAATCGTTGGTTGAAAATGTATTTACTGTTAGTGTAGCCGTGCTGAGCAGTGTGTCGATCTTTAATGCAGCGGGTTCTTTATAGCGGTAATTAGGGATAGATTGGATTTCTTTAGAAACAAATTTTCCGTATTGTTTAAAACTTAATGCTGGTATTCCATTATAATGAACCTTATCGTTGGTTTTTGGGTTAATCAGTTCGATATCGAAAACATTCGGCTGCTGTTCGAAAAAACGCAGGTAGTATTTAGAGAACGCTGTTTCTATCCATCGGTATTTGCTTGTGGTATTATAGCCGTCTGCCGGCTCTATTTTTAGAAATTGCGTCATGATGCTATCGATACTATTTCCATTGATTTTAGAAAGTAACATTCCCTTGGTTTTGTAATGATCAAGATCGTTCAGGACATAAACCTTTTTATCCAGGATTTTTACCAGAAATGGAAAGTACTTGCCATGTTGCCTGATGTAATTACCCGTTTCTTCGGACGTCTGGATTGCACAATGGCCTTCTTTGGTGTAGGTAACTACTGGCGCAACGATCTGATAAAAATCCAAAGCACTCATTCGATCTTTTATCTTACTTTTTTGTGCCTTGCATAGGCTGTCGAACTGCTTATAGGTATTGTACCACAAGCCAATATTTGCTTCAATGAAAGCATTTTTAAGGATGTCGAAATCTTGTTCAAGTGCTTTTGAACTCAGTTTTTTTAATTTCTTTGGCGGGCTTTGTATGCTGACTGAATAGTTACCCTCTTTCGCATTGCTGCTTTCAGACAGTGGTTTAACCGAAAGGATAAAATAACCGCTACTATCAGGCGAATAAATGATTTTTTCGCTGCCGAACCGGCCATTGGGAGAATCTATATCCTGTATGGTTTTCCCATTATGGTCTTTTAATCCTACTGTAACATCTATTCCTTTTTGTTCAACAGTGATTGAGTAGTAAAAATCTTTTTTTAACCGGAAACTAAATGAAGTTTCTTCGCCCTGCTTGATGTTTAAATCTGCTGTAGTTTTGTCTATTTTAATCGGGGTGAGGTTATGGCCCACTTGGGCACGCACCGAGAGACCGAAAAATAAAATAATAAGAATGGTAAAGCTATCTTTTTTCATTTTTTGTGAGATATGATAGCAAAAATAAAGCTTACATGCCGGGATCTGTTGTACGATATTGCAATCGGTTAGGCCCTTTTATACTCGGAAGGTGTTACACCGGTAAATCTTTTGAAATGCCTTGATAGGTGTGCCACATCATAAAAACCCGTTTTAATGGCAACCTCCATCAAATCTGTTTCTTTAGTGAGCAACTTTTTGCAATTTTCTATCCGCTGTAAAAGGATGTAATTATTTGGGGTTAAACCAGTCTCGTGTTTAAATAGACGCAGAAATTTGTATTTATCCAATCCGAAGCGTTTTGCAGTATCTGTTAATGAAAATTTTTCTGAAAGGTTTTCGCTGATAAAATCCTGAAACAATACCGTTTTCTGATCACTAAAATACATACTGGAGGCATAACGGGCAACCAGTTGTTCTAAAACAGATAGTAACGCTTTTTCGAGATTAAGCGCCGGATGGTTAAAGTGTTCTGACAAATAGTGTAAGCGGTTAACCAGATCATGATCATAAATGATTTTATCCTCAAAAAAAACATCATGGCCGTTGTTTAAGGTTTTAAGCACGTCTGGAGCAACGTAAAACGTAAAAAAAGAATTGCCTAGCTTATTATCGCAGGGGGTTGCATGTACTTCGTTTGGGTTGGTGATTGAAATTGTACCGATCGGTGCCTGTAAAAATTTATCGTTGAGTTTAGTATAAAAAGTCTGATTTAAAATCAGCGTAATATTAAAATTATTGTGCGTGTGAAAGGGGAAATCAATGGTGTGTTTTTTAGCATTTAACAACTCCAGACCATCTAAAATCGGGATTTTATGGAAGGTACTGATGTTATGTGTCTCAGCTACTATTTTGTCTATACCTTTGATGTTCAATGGTTAAAGCTTCTTTAATATTCTGAAAAATAATCTTCATCTCGATTGGAAGATCCTGAAACAAGTTCAGGGTTACGATATGCCAAGAAGGAACGACGAAGCAATCTTTAAGCGTTGGCTGGTATCGATCGTTTTAAGATCGCTACACCGGAAAGTCGGGACAGGCTGTCGGCTAAAAAAGCCCTCCCGCAATGACGATTTATCCTTTTAAACCAGTTTCATTTCTGCCAGTACGCTGTTCATGTTCCTCACTGCATCAGCACTTTTATTAAATGCCGCCTGTTCATCTTCTGTTAATTTAAAATCGACGATTTTTTCCCAACCATTACGACCGATTATTACCGGTGCACCTAAACAAATATCTTGTTGTCCGTATTCTCCCTCCAGGGAAACGCAGCAGGTAAATAGTTTTTTTTCATCGCGTAAAATGGCTTCAACCAATGCTGCACCTGCCGCACCCGGAGCATACCAGGCTGATGTTCCGATTAAACCTGTCAAGGTAGCGCCACCAACCATGGTATCTGCCGCCACCTGATCAAGCGTGGCTTTATCCAATAAATGGCTTACTGGTAAGCTTTGGTAAGTAGCTAAACGGGTCAATGGAATCATCGTGGTATCGCCATGGCCACCAATTACAAACCCTTGTAAATCATTAGGGCTGCAATTTAAAGCTTGTGATAAATAAAATTTGAAACGTGCGCTATCTAACGTTCCACCCATACCAATAATACGGTTTTTCGGCAGCCCTAAAGATTTTAAGGCCAGATAGGTCATCGTATCCATAGGGTTACTGATCACGATGAAGATGGCTTCAGGAGAGAATTTTAAAATATTTTCGGCAACACCTTTCACAATACCTGCATTAATGCCAATCAGTTCTTCGCGGGTCATCCCCGGTTTACGTGGCAAACCCGAAGTAATTACCACTACATCAGAACCTGCGGTTTTGCTATAATCATTCGTTACCCCTGTAATTTTGGTATCGAAGCCCAAAAGGGTTGCAGTTTGCATCATGTCGATTGCTTTACCTTCGGCAAAACCTTCTTTAATATCCAATAATACAAGTTCGTTCGCCAATTCTTTGCGGGCAATATGATCTGCACAAGTGGCACCAACTGCGCCTGCGCCAACAACGGTTACTTTCATATATTTATATTTTTTGGTTCGCTTTCGTTAAATACCTATCGAAGGTATAAATAAATATAAGGTTAAAAAATGCTTTTCAAAACTTTATAATTTAATCGGGGTTTAATTAATCGTTACTAATCAGCAATTTTTGTGCTAATAAATATGGAAAACAAGCCAATCTCAAATATTGATTATAAAGCCTTCGAGGGAAAATGGTATTCTTTATATTCTATACCAACCTTATTGGATAAACATTGGAAACAGACTACTGAGACCTACACCTTAATAGATGATGATCATTTTGATGTATATACCACTTACCATAAGGATGGAAAACCTGAAGAAAAATCGATCACTTCAAAGCTATTTTTAGACAAGGAAAAAGCTGATGGAGATATGAAAGCCCAGTTTTTATGGCCTTTTAAAATTGGCTACTGGATTATAGAGCTGGCTGATGATTACAGTTATGTCGTGGTAGGGCATCCGGATGAAAAATATCTCTTTATTATGGCCCGTGAGCCCAAAATGGAGGCCGATTTATTGGTACATATTATTGAAAGGTGCAGGCAGAAAGGATACGAAGTAAGTGAGCTGGTAAGCCAGGAGCATTTTTGATAAGTTCGCAATTGGCGGTTTTCAGTTTGCGCTGGCTCTGAAAAATGTTTGTCATTCTGAGGGATAATTTATGATATAAAAATCAATATAAAATGACAGTAGAATTTAATGGAAATAAATCTCGCAGAGGTATCGTCATTGCGAGGAGGAACGACGAAGCAATCTTACAACTATCGCTGGTAGCTAGCGCTTTTAGATTGCTTCGTGCCTTGCAATGACGATCTTTCTATTGGGCTGTCAATGGTCGCAGCGAAGAATCTTATCATTGTTTTATTGCTATAGATTTATCCATTTGTTATGGAAAGCAAGTGCAGAAGCGTTTGGGTTTATGCAGTCCCGCCATTCGCTGTAGGCCTGATGAAGAATCAGGCGCTGCCGCTGCTGTCGGGTTTAGGTGGCGCCGGCTGTGCTACTATCTTTGGTAATAACCCAATTGTAGTGAACATTTCCATATCTCTATCGGGATAAAATATGTGGGCAGGGCCAGAAACAGGCTATAAAAATTGAATCATTCATTTCCGAAAAAAAAGTAAATATTTAACTGAATAATTTGTTTCTAAAAACGATAGAATTTTTTTGATATGGATGCAATCGTTTGGAAACGAGGATAAGCGTTTTTCTATTTTAAACCTTGCAGGTTTTAAAAATCTTTAAGGTTTGTCGAAAGATTTTGTTGATAAAATCCTCAAGCCGTGGTTCGTGTCTTCACGAACCAAACCGTTTGCTCTTGACCATCGAAGCACTTACCTAGTTAGTAAACCTGATAGGAGCGAACACGTAGTGCAACGAAGTAAAGCGGATAGCAGGGCTGAATCACCCTATGGAAAACTGACCGTTCATTTCCAAAAAAAAGAAATCTTCTTCGCTAAATATCCTGGTTCCACTTTAACTAAGGCCGACGACTTTTCATGCGCCTCGGTTCTTGTCATTTCAAATCCAAACTCAGTTTGACTGTCACATTTTGTTGATAAAATCCTGACAACTTCAACCCTCAAAATCCTTATTTTTGAAGAACCGTTATTGTTTTACAACGGTTAATTCTTTGCCGCACAATATGTACTTAATTTTTGATACTGAAACCACGGGGCTGCCCCGCAATTACAATGCACCTATTACCGATACAGATAACTGGCCGCGTTGTATACAGATTGCCTGGCAGCTGCACGATGAGATGGGGAGATTGGTTGAACATCAGGATTATCTGGTAAAACCAGAGGGATTTAATATTCCATATGATGCAGAACGGATCCACGGGATCTCTACAGAACTGGCAACAGAACAAGGTATAGGTTTTGACGAAATGTTGGCCAGGTTTAATGAGGTTTTAAACAAAGCCAAATTTATTGTTGGGCAAAATGTCGGTTTCGATGTGAATATTATGGGCTGCGAGTTTCACCGTTTCGGGGTGGCTAACCGCCTGGCAGAAATGCCCGTTTTAGATACCTGTACCGAAGTTACCGCACAACTTTTGCAATTGCCCGGAGGTAGGGGCGGTAAATTTAAATTGCCAACCTTGACAGAATTACATTCTTATTTGTTTGGTGAACCCTTTAATGAAGCCCACAATGCTACCGCCGACGTTGAGGCTACCACGCGTTGTTTTCTGGAACTGATAAAAAGAGAGGTATTCAAAAAAGAAGAACTGCTTGTTGATGTAGAATATTTTCCCCGCTTTAGAGAAGTAAACCCAGGCTTAATTCAGGGCATAGGATTAAAGCATATTAATTTAAAGGCTGCATCTGATGAAATCCGTAAACGCCAGCAAAAAACCGAAGGCAGTGGAATTTCTAAACAGGAACTTGCCGATAATAAACAAGAACTTGCTGCTGCAACATTTGTGCATTTGCATAACCATACGCAGTTTTCGGTATTACAGAGTACCATCAGCATTCCTGATCTGGTAAAGGCCGCTGCCGCACAAAAAATGCCCGCTGTAGCCATGACCGATCATGCAAACATGATGGGGGCTTTCCATTTTGTAAACAACGTACTTAATCACAATAAAGCGGCCGAAGCCAAAAATGCTGCGGCAATAGAAGCCGGCGAACGTCCTACCGAGGTGGTAATGACACCGATAGTAGGGGTGGAATTTTTCGTATGCGCAAACCATTTAGACCGTACCGCAAAAGATAATGGCTACCAGATGGTACTGCTGGCGAAAAACAAAAATGGCTATCACAATCTTGCCAAAATGTCGTCGATTGCCTATACCAAGGGTTTCTATTATGTGCCGCGTATCGACAGACAGATTATAGAGCAGTATAAGGAAGATATCATTGTTTTATCCGGCAACCTGGGCGGTGAGATTTCCAGCAAGATCTTAAACATGGGCGAAAGCCAGGCGGAAGAAGCGCTGATCTGGTGGAAGGAAATGTTTGGCGATGACTTCTATCTCGAAGTGATGCGCCACAACCAGGAAGATGAAGACCGTGTTAATGAAACATTAATTGCTTTTGCCCGCAAACATGCCGTTAAACTGGTGGCAACCAACAATACTTATTATGTAAATAAAAAAGATGCCAATGCGCACGATATTTTACTTTGTGTAAAAGATGGTGAAAAGCAGGCTACACCAATAGGCCGTGGCCGTGGTTATCGCTACGGTTTACCTAACCAGGAGTACTATTTCAAATCGGCTGATGAAATGAAGGCACTTTTTGCTGATCTGCCCGAAGCGATTTTGAACATTCAGGATATTCTGAACAAAGTTGAAACCTATAAACTGGCCCGTGAGGTACTGTTACCTAAATTTGATATTCCTGAAGAATTTTTGGTTGCTGAAGATGAAGTTGATGGTGGTAAACGTGGTGAGAATAAATTTTTAAGGCATTTAACTTACGAAGGTGCAAAACGTCGCTATGGAACCTTAACCGATGATGTAATTGAACGTCTGGATTTTGAATTGGCCACGATTGAAAAAACCGGCTATCCGGGTTATTTTTTGATTGTACAGGATTTTATTGCAGAGGCACGTAATCTTGACGTATCAGTAGGGCCTGGGAGGGGTTCAGCTGCAGGTTCAGCAGTGGCTTATTGCCTGGGTATTACCAATATTGATCCGATTAAATACGACCTCCTTTTTGAGCGTTTCTTAAATCCCGACCGTGTATCCATGCCCGATATCGATATCGACTTTGACGATGAGGGGCGTGGACGTGTAATGGATTATGTAATTAATAAATATGGTGCCAACCAGGTAGCGCAGATTATTACTTATGGTACCATGGCGGCCAAATCGTCTATCCGCGATACAGCACGTGTATTGGATTTGCCCCTGTTTGAGGCCGATAAAATTGCCAAGCTGATCCCGAATATGAAGCTGGCTAAAATATTTAACCTCGACGAGAAAAGTTTAAAAGATGCTTTACGTCCTGATGAATATGAGAAAGTTGTAGAACTGAAAAACCTGGGCAGCCAGAAAGATTTAAGTGCCGAAACCATCCAACAAGCACAGGTTTTAGAGGGATCGTTGCGTAATACAGGTATCCATGCCTGTGGTGTGATCATTACCCCGAGCGACATTACCAATTTTGTTCCCGTATCGGTAGCCAAAGATTCAGATTTATATGTTACCCAGTTTGATAACTCGGTTGTAGAAAGCGCCGGTTTATTAAAAATGGACTTCCTGGGGCTAAAAACCTTAACCCTGATTAAAGATACCGTGAAACTGGTTAAGAAACGACATGGTATTGATCTCAATCCCGATAATTTCCCGATTGATGATGTGATGACCTATGAACTTTTCCAGCGCGGTGAAACCATTGGTATTTTCCAGTACGAGAGTCCGGGTATGCAGAAATACATGAAAGAGCTTAAACCAACGGTTTTTGATGACTTGATTGCCATGAATGCTTTGTACCGCCCGGGACCAATGGAGTATATCCCGAGTTTTGTTCGCCGTAAAAATGGCGAGGAGGAAATTAAATACGATCTGGACGCCTGTGAGGAATATTTAAAGGAAACTTACGGGATTACCGTTTACCAGGAGCAGGTAATGCTTTTATCGCAAAAACTGGCTGGCTTTACCAAAGGTGAGGCCGACGTTTTGCGTAAAGCAATGGGTAAGAAACAAAAAGACGTGTTGGATAAGATGAAACCTAAGTTTGTAAAACAAGCTTCGGAAAAAGGCCATGATGCTACCGTTTTAGAGAAAATCTGGAAAGACTGGGAAGCATTTGCATCTTACGCCTTTAATAAATCGCACTCTACCTGTTACGCATGGATTGCTTATCAAACGGCCTATTTGAAAGCGCATTATCCTGCCGAATATATGGCTGCGGTACTATCCAATAACATGAGCGATATTAAGCAGGTGGCTTTCTTTATGGAAGAGTGTCGCCAGATGAGTGTGACTGTTTTAGGTCCGGACGTAAACGAATCTGATCTTAAATTTTCGGTTAATGCCAAAGGAGAGGTACGTTTCGGGATGTCGGCAGTAAAAGGAGTGGGCGAGAAAGCGGTAGAGAGTATCATCGAAGAACGCACGGCCAACGGACCTTATGCCAGCGTGTACGATTTTGCCAAGCGTTCCAACACGCGTATTGTAAATAAAAAAGCTTACGAGAGTTTTGTATATAGCGGTGCTTTTGATGCCTTTGGTGGGCATAGGGCACAGTATTTTTATATCGGCCCGAATGATAAAATGAATGGCATTGAAAAGATTATTAAATATGCCAATGATTTTCAGAACAATGAAAGCACTTCGCAGGCTTCACTTTTTGGTGGATCAAAGGCCGATCTGATTTTAGAGCCAAGTTTACCTGTTTCGCCAGAGTGGGCTTTAATGGACCGGTTGAAATATGAAAAAGATGCAATCGGGATTTTCCTTTCCGGTCACCCATTGGATAATTATAAACTCGAACTCGATAAATTCTGTACCAATAGTGTCCGGCAGCTCAGTATCATCAATAAGGTGCGTATGGGCGATAGCAACGAGGAGGTTTTGGCCGAATTTGAAAAATTAAAAAACCGCGAGCTTTGTGTAGGTGGCCTGGTGGTAACGGCATCGCAGCGGATTACCAAAACCGGTAAACCTTTCGGAACTTTTGTTTTCGAAGATTATGATGATGCCTGCGAAATGGCCTTGTTTGGTGAAGATTTTTTAAAGTTTAAATCATTTTTAACCGAAGGATATTTCTTACAGATCAGGGGTAGGGTAGGCGAGCGTTTCGGAAAAGCAGGCGATTGGGAATTTAAAATCACTGCAATTAACCTGATGTCTGAACTGCGTGATAAATTAGCAAAGAGTTTAACGATCCAAGTGCCTATTGAGCGGGTTAACGATCAGTTGATGAGAGAAATTGAGGCTATATTAGCAGACAATAAGGCAAATTCGGAGCAGCAAAACTGCCAACTCAATTTTGCTGTTTTTGATAGTGAAAAGCAGATTATGCTCGATTTACCTTCTAAAAATTTAAAAATTAACCCCAACAACAAGTTCTTAGAACAATTAATGGGTATGAATGTTGTAAATTATAAATTGAACTAAGGCGGAAGGAGGAAAGGTTTAAGGCGAAAGGCCTAAACGTCCTAAACCTTCAACCCTACACCTTTATACCCTCTACCTCAAAATAATGTCAAATTGGCATTACAGAATTGGTGGCATTGCAATTGAATACATATATTTGAACATAAAAAAAATAATTATGGCATTAGAAATCACAGATGCAAACTTCGAGGAGCTTGTATTAAAATCAGATAAACCCGTATTAGTAGATTTTTGGGCAGAATGGTGTGGCCCTTGTCGCATGGTTGGTCCAGTTGTAGAAGAGATCGCTAAAGAATATGATGGCAAAGCGGTAGTTGGAAAAGTAAACGTTGATAACAACCCACAAATTTCAATGCAGTTTGGTATCCGCAACATCCCTGCTTTATTATACTTTAAAGGTGGTGAAGTGGTAGACAAACAAGTTGGTGCTGTTCCAAAATCGGTGTTGGCAGAAAAATTAAACAAGCAACTTGCTTAGTTTAAGCTTAAAGCAAAAAGATCAGCCTAAGGGCTTGTAACATATTTAAAACCCAGGTTCATAACAAGAATTTGGGTTTTTTAATGCAAACATAATTTTGTTTCTTTAATCAAAAAAACTAACCATCATGTCTAATCACTTATTTAATAATAAAACTTTATCGATTTTATTAGCTGGTTTAGCTTTAAACTGTGCTAATATTGCTTGTGTATCGGCCCAAAATCCGGTTGAAACTAACCCCCCATCTGCAGATTATAAACCAGCCTTTACCGGGCAGACCCGTATTGCAGGTGTAAAAACCAAAACCTCTTTGGATATTACGGTAATCAATGAGAAACTGGAGAATCCCTGGGCTATTTCGGTACTTCCTGATGGCCGTTTTTTAATTACCCAGAAACAGGGAACCATGGTTATTTTAAATGCCAACGGGGAACTGAGCAAAAAGATTACAGGTTTACCAAAAGTAGATCCGTCTGGTCAGGGTGGTTTACTGGATGTAACTTTAGATCCCAACTTCGCTAAAAACAGGATGATTTACTGGGCTTATTCAGAGCCACAGGATAATGGCGTATTATTGGCCATTGCGAAAGGTAAATTGGCTGCAAGTGAGACTGCGATAGAAAACCAAACCGTTATTTACCGTGCTACACCAGCTTATTCTGGTAAACTTCAGTACGGATCAAGAATTGTTTTTGATAAAAATGGAAATTTATTTGTAAGTACAGGCGAACGTTCCGGCAACGACATCAGGATACAGGCACAATATTTAAATTCTTCATTAGGCAAAATTTTGCATCTTACTCCTGAAGGAAAAGCTGTGGCAAATGGCCCTTTTGCCGGTAAAGCCGATGCCCGACCTGAAATTTATGCTTATGGCCTTCGTAATCCGGATGGCTTGGCTATCAATCCACAAACCGGTGATTTATGGGAAGCAGAATTTGGGCCTAAAGGTGGCGATGAAGTAAACATCATTAAGCCAGGCAAAAATTACGGCTGGCCAATTATTACTTACGGAACAGAATACAGCGGTAAAAAAGTGGGGGATGGCATTCAGCAAAAAGAAGGGATGGAACAGCCCGTTTATTATTGGAATCCGAGTATTTCGCCCGGTTGTATCGCTTTTTATAACAGCAATAGCATAGCCGAGTGGAAAGGAAATTTATTTGTTGGAGGTTTAGGCGGTTCGCATATTATCCGGTTGGTGATAAAAAATGATAAAATTGTAGGCGAGGAAAGATTACTGGAAGGTAAAGGCGAACGTTTCAGAGATATGGTAGAAAAAGATGGAGCACTTTATTCGGTAACCGATAACGGACATTTGTATAAGATAGCGAAGAAGTAATTAATTTTAATTTTTGTTATTCAGACCTCACAGGTTTCAAAAACCTGTGAGGTCTTTTTATTATATTTCAAAACTTGAAGGCTTTGCTGTAAGCGTTAAAATAAATCTATTTGTTTTAGAAGATGGAGGCCCGGTTTTCATGGAGGCTTGCTGCCCCGCTTTCGTTTATAGTCCTCTCCCGACGGAATGTCGGAATCCGGCTATTCCGCTTAATCCGGTTTATTTACCAAGGGAAATGGCCATTAGGCCCCACTTAGATCCGATCTTCGGGTGATGCCGTTTTCCTATCGGCAGATGTTGAATGCATACGCTCACTAATTATTATTCTTTAAAGATTGGATTACTAAAGATTTGAGGCGCCGAGAATTTTGACTATTTTAAGTGTATAAATTTTACCGCCTACTTTTGGTAATCAAAGATTTAACAATGAAAAATTATTTAAAATGGCTTGTGCTATTAATAGCCATGATCTGCAGCAGCCACAATACTTTTGCAGGTGACAAAACTCCAACTAACAATACGATAGATAGCGTAGCCGCAATCAAAAAAATCAAGTCGGATTTTGCGCTAATTAATAAACAACTCAAGTTTTTTAGGAAAAGAACTAGAGATGCTTTCGGAATGTCGGCAGAAGGTGGTGTGGTAACCGGCTATTATAGTAAAGGTGCGCTTAAAAAAATACATTGTGTTTTCTATGGTGAAACAGGAAAGACTGTGGCCGATTACTATTTAAACAATAAAAACTTATTTTTTTTATATAAAAAAGAAACGGTATACGATAAGCCGATTTCTTTAAAAGGGTTTAAAATTAAAAATACTACAGAAGCCCGGTATTATTTGTCTGGAGGTAAAGTGATTAAAACAATCATAAAGCCCAATACCTCTTTACTATTATCATGTTCAGAAATAAAAGCTGAGCTAGAGCAAATTATGGCTCTCTTAGATGGAAAATAGGTGTATTTATATTTGGGTCTTTTTTATTATGTTCTAAAAACTCAAAGGCTATGCTTTCAACCTTCAAATAAATCTATTTGTTTTAGGAGATGGAGGTCCGGTTTCATGGCGGCTTGCTGTTTCGTATTCCATTTTATTCCGATGAAGGATCGGAATGTTCACTGCAATCTGGTTTAATTACCAAAGATAGTAGCACAGTCGGCGCCACCTAAACCCGACCGTAGCGAGATGCCGGTTTTTTTCAATCGGCAGAAGCGGGGGCGGGGCTGCATTGGCGGCTAAGTGCTGCAATTGCTTTCCAAGTCACTCATAAGAATATTAATGCGCCCAAAGCTGTGCTTGTTAACGAAATATAGTTTTGCCGTCAAAATCTGATCGGTTTTTACGAGTATTTTCTAAATCTTTCATTAGCTTTACGATATGCAGGCTGTAAACTATGAGAACGAAACAAGCTATGGTAATTTGGAATTGCTCGCGCAGCAAGTGGTAGAGGGTTTTATTACAGGCTTGCATAAAAGCCCTTTTCATGGTTTCTCGGTTGAGTTTGCCGAACACCGTCAGTACAATAATGGTGATAACGTTAAGAATATAGATTGGAAATTATACGCCAAAACCGACAAACTTTACAGCAAACGTTTCGAGGAAGAAACCAATTTGCGTTGTCAGTTTGTGATGGATGTTTCCTCGTCCTTGTACTTTCCCGAGCCTAAAAACAATAAATTGATATTTTCTATACAGGCTGCAGCATCGCTAATGTACCTGCTAAAGAAACAACGTGATGCTTTCGGGCTTAGCTTGTTTGCCGATGAGATATTGTTCAATTCTCCTGCAAAATCGACCACAGTACATCAGAAGTATTTATTTACCCAATTGGAAGAGCTGCTACAGAAACCAAAGGTAAACGCAAAGACCAATTTAAGTGAGGCACTGCACCAGGTAGCAGAACTGATCCACAAACGCTCCTTGGTGATTATCTTTAGCGATCTGTTCAATACCCAAATAAGTACAGATAAAACTGATCAGTTTTTCGATGCCCTGCAACACCTGAAATTCAACAAACATGAGGTAGTGGTTTTTAACGTGGTTGATAAAAGAAAAGAGGTCAATTTCAATTTTGAGAACCGTCCGTACCAGTTTATTGATATGGAAACCGGAGAGATGATTAAAGTACATGCCAATCAAGTAAGAGAGAATTATATAACAGCAGTTTCTACTTATCGACAAGAGATTGCGCTGAAATGTGCTCAATATAAAATCGATTTAATAGATGCCGATATGAATGAGGGTTTTTACCCGATTCTTCAGTCTTATTTAATCAAACGGCAAAAATTAGGTTGATTTTTGTTACAAAACAAGAAGGCATTAGTACTGTTTTATTCATGATTTAAATTTTAAGCTTCTTAATATGTTACAACAAGGCGATACTGCACCAGATTTCGAATTAAATGCCACCCCCGACCAAAAAATAAAACTCAAGGATTTTAAAGGTAAAAATGTTATCCTGGCTTTTTATCCTGCAGATTGGAGTCCGGTATGCAGCGACCAGATGGCACTTTATAACGAAATGCTAAAGTATTTTAATAAATATGACGCACAGATTTTTGGAGTTTCTGTAGACAGTGGTATGGTGCCACTTAGCCTTTGCAGAAAATAGAAAGCTTCATTTTCCGTTACTGGCTGATTTTGAACCGAAGGGCGCGGTTTCTAAAGCTTATGGCGTATATGATGAGGAAGTTGGCGAAAGTAAAAGGGCACTGTTTGTGATTGATAAAGAAGGTAAAATTGCATGGAGCTATTTATCACCTGTAGCCGTTAATCCTGGTGCGGATGGTATTTTGGATGCATTGGAGAAATTAAGCAAGAAATAAAAGCGATGAGTACATTAAAACCTGAAATAAATAGTCTGGATCATACTCAAGGGGATGATACGGCAAGTATTACCATTGTGGAGTTTGGCGATTATCAGTGTCCGTATTGCGGTGATGCCTACCCGATTATGAAAGAAATTGAGGAGACTTTTGGCCATCAGATCAGATTTGTTTTTCGCCACTTTCCTTTAGCAAATGCACACGAGTTCGCGTTTCCGGCTGCTGTAGCTGCAGAAGCGGCTGGATTACAAGGCAAGTTTTGGGAGATGCACGATGCACTTTATGAAAATCAATACCGCCTAAATGTTGAGCTGTTTGACGAATTGGCCGAAACGATTGGTTTAGACTTGGAGCAGTTTCAGCGAGACAATGCTTCAGAAGAGATTAAACAAAAAATAGAAGATGATTTTGATAGCGGCGTACGAAGTGGCGTAAACGGAACGCCTTCATTTTATGTTAACGGAACTAAATTTGACGGCGGTGCAACCGATTTGTACCAGATGCTTAAAGAAAGTGCGGAGTGATTTAGAGAACTCCGGTTTTTAAAGTTGACCTCTCTTTTTTCAGAGATGAATCTCTTTCTTTTTTCCAAAAACAGCTTGGGCATATCTGGTTTTGCCCTTGTAATGCAATTAATATCAGTGAAATCAGCATGAGTAGGCGGCTTAGTTCGCTTTTTATAAAGATTAGATAGCAGAAATTTACTTAGGCTCGATTAATATTTATTCGTATTAACTTCTGGTCTTAATGAGGTCGCCATGCTGAACTTGTTTTACAAGTGGAAATAGTATTTTCAATTGCCTTGTAGCTACTTCTTGGTCCGCATCTTTTTGTTAGATAGACCCTGAAATAACTTACCATCGGTGAACTCGCGAGGCTCGGTTCAGGGTGACGAATACTGTTAAAAAGATCTATAAGAAACCTTCAGATATTTCATAATTCCAAATGGAGTATTATTGAATAATTTAACAAAAAAACCTCATGTATTTTGCAATACATGAGGTATCAGATAAGGGTAACCGGAAAACTAAAAAACTAATTATGAGTTTTTAGAATTTAACAAAATTGAAATCGCTTCGTGTTTTGTTATTTCAAAGGTGCACTTCATTTATGAAGTTTTAGTGAAGAAACTTCATGCAGCTGTTGTTGCTTACAGATGTTACTACCGATCTAAAGTCTTTTCAAGGTCAGATTGGTTCTTTTTGCTTTTAGCCTAAAACAATCCGCCAGCTTCTACTATTTATTAGGTATATCAAATCCATCATTAAAAAGTATTTTCATGGGTAAAAATGTTGCAGAACAACTGGTAGACATGCTGGTTGAGGTTGGCGTAAAAAGAGTTTACGCCGTTACCGGAGACAGTTTGAATTATTTCAACGACGCTGTAAGAAGAAATGGCAAAATAAAGTGGATCCACGTACGCAATGAAGAAGTGGGGGCTTTTGCTGCCGCCGCCGAAGCCGAACTTGACGGAATCGCGTGTTGTGCGGGCAGCTGTGGCCCCGGTCATGTACACTTAATTAACGGTCTTTATGATGCACACCGAAGTCATGTTCCGGTAATTGCCATAGCATCAACCATTCCGACAGGCGAATTTGGAATGGACTTTTTCCAGGAAACGAATACCATAAAATTATTTGACGATTGTAGTTACTATAACCAGGTAGCCACCACCGCCGAGCAGGTGCCCAGGATGTTTCAAACGGCTGTTCAGCATGCCATTCATAAAAAAGGCGTTGCCGTTTTTGGTTTGCCCGGCGATGTGGCACAACTGGATGCGGTGGAAAGTGTAACTTCTATGCAACTATTCAATAATAAACCGATGATCCGTCCATCTGATCAGGAGTTGAAAGATTTATCAGACCTGCTTAATGGTGAAAAGAAAATTATGATTTATTGCGGTATCGGTGCAGCCGAAGCACATGATGAAGTAGTAGCATTAGCCGCTAAATTAAAAGCACCGGTGGGATTTTCTTTCAGAGGGAAAATGGGCATACAATACAATAATCCTTATGAAGTGGGGATGACAGGCCTTTTAGGACAGCCATCAGGGTACCATGCCATGCACGAGGCTGATGTAGTGCTTTTACTGGGAACAGATTTTCCCTATGTTAATTTTATGCCGGTTAAGAACAAAATTGTGCAGATTGATGAAAAGCCTGAACGATTGGGCAGAAGGGCTAAACTGACCATGGGTTTATGTGGAAACATCAGTGATTCCATAAAAGCTTTATTACCAGTCATCTCCGAGAAAAAAGACGATAGTTTCCTGCAATCTCAGTTAGAATTCTATCAGAAGGTTAAGGAAAGGCAGCAGGTTTATGTTAAAGATCAGGGTGAGGAAAATAAAATCCAGCCCGAATTTGTAGCCGAAACGATAAACCGTTTAGCGGCTGATGATGCCATTTTTACCGTTGATACCGGCATGTGCTGCGTTTGGGGAGCACGTTTTATTGATGGAACAGGCAAACGTAAAATGCTGGGTTCTTTTAACCATGGCTCTATGGCGAATGCCATGCCAATGGCCATTGGTGCTGCATTGGCACATCCTGAACAACAGGTGATTGCGATGTGTGGTGATGGCGGCTTATCCATGCTCTTAGGCGATCTGGCTACTATCAAACAATATAACCTGCCTGTAAAACTGATTGTTTTTAACAATAAGGCCCTGGGAATGGTGAAACTGGAGATGGAGGTTGATGGTTTGCCAGATAATGAAACTGACATGGTTAATCCCGATTTTGCATTGGTAGCACAGGCCATGGGATTTAAAGGAATGACGGTAACCAAACCCGAAGAAGTGGAAACTGCAATTAGTTATGCGCTGAATGAAAATGGGCCTGTTTTGTTAAATATCATGACCAATCCTAATGCTTTGGCAATGCCACCAAAAATAGAATGGGAGCAAATAAAAGGCATGACAGAATCGATGGCCAAATTAATGCTCGGTGGAAAAATGAGTGAGGTTCTGGATACGATAAAGTCGAATTACAAGCATTTGGGAGAGGTGTTATAGGCGATAATTAGCCGTCATCTCGACTGAAGCAAAGCGAAATGGAGAGATCTATATGAGCAGATCTCTCGACTACGTTGCACTCCGCTCGAGATGACGGAATTACATATTACACTATAAATTGCCTCTTAATTCCTGCTCGCGCTCCAACGATTCGAATAGTGCTTTAAAGTTACCTGCACCAAAGCTTTGTGCACCTTTACGCTGAATAATCTCGAAGAAAAGGGTAGGGCGGTCTTCAACTGGTTTGGTAAAAATCTGTAAAAGATAGCCTTCTTCATCGCAATCGACCAAAATGCCCAGGCTCTCTAACAAAGATATTTCTTCGTCAATTTTGCCTACACGTTGTGGCATCATATCATAATAGGCTTCTGGTGGAGCACTTAAAAATTCAACGCCGCGCGATTTTAATTCTTTAACCGTTTTAACAATATCTTTTGTCGCTACGGCAATATGCTGAACGCCTTCGCCCTCATAATATTCCAGGTATTCTTCAATCTGTGATTTCTTTTTACCTTCTGCAGGCTCATTGATCGGGAATTTTGAATAACCGTTGCCATTACTCATCACTTTACTCATCAGGGCCGAATATTCAGTATTAATCTGCTTATCATCAAAAGATAGAATATTTACGAATCCCATTACATCCTCATACCATTGTACGGCTTCGTTCATCCGGTTCCAGCCCACATTGCCCACACAATGATCAATGTATAAAAGACCGGCATCAGCAGGTTGATAATCGCTTTCCCAAACACGGTAACCCGGCATAAAAGTTCCATGATAGTTTTTACGTTCAATAAACATGTGTACCGTTTCGCCATAAGTGTAAATGCCGCTCATTTTAACTTCGCCATTTTCATCAGTTAAGGTTTTAGGCTCCATGTATGGCTTGGCACCACGTTTTATGGTTTCTTCGAAAGCACTATAGGCATCGTCTACCCAAAGTGCCAATACTTTTACGCCATCGCCATGTTTTTTTACATGTTCTGATATTGGATGATCTGATTTTAGTGCTGTGGTTAAGATCAGCCTGATTTTACCCTGTTGCAATACATAAGATGCACGATCGCGTACGCCGGTTTCTGGCCCTGCATAGGCTAAGCTTTGAAAACCAAACGCGGTTTTATAATAGTGAGCGGCCTGTTTGGCGTTACCCACGTAAAATTCGATATAATCTGTTCCGTTAATAGGCAGAAAATCTGGTGCTTTTGATATTTTCTCTGCGAATGTTTGTGTTTCCATCTGTTTGTTATTTAAGTCCGATGTCGGAGGTCCGAAGTCGGATGTATGTTGTTATTATTTAGTGTAAAGTTTTAATATCGTTTTAAGTCCGATGTCAGAGGTCCGAAGTCGGATGGGAAATCTTTATTGTTAAAATATTTATTAAGGCTGATTATGATTTAGCGCTTATTTGATCTGCACTTTATCTTCGATTTCCGGACTTCCGACTGAAGACTAAGGACTCAAGACTCGCGACTATCCTTCCTGCCAGCTTTTATGATAGCTTTCATCTTCAATATCCAGGGCTTCCTGTGTAAGCATTAAAGGCTTAAAAGGATCGATCATTACCGCCAGCTCATCGGTCTTTTCCTTTCCGATTGATTTTTCCACTGTACCCGGATGTGGCCCATGCGGGATACCGCCCGGGTGTAGCGTAATCTGTCCTTTAACCACGCTTTTGCGGCTCATAAAATCACCATCAACGTAATAAAGCACTTCATCACTATCTACATTGCTATGGTTGTAAGGCGCAGGAATCGAATCAGGATGGTAATCGTATTTACGTGGAACAAAAGAGCAAACCACAAAATTGTGCCCTTCGAAAGTTTGATGGACCGGAGGTGGCTGGTGTAACCGGCCTGTAATCGGTTCAAAATCGTGTATAGAAAAAGCATAGGGATAATGATAACCATCCCAGCCTACATAATCAAAAGGATGTGTGCCATACGTGTAAGGATATATTAAGCCCTGCTTTTTAATGAGTACTTTAAAATCACCATACTCATCATGTGTTTGCAGGTTTTCTGGCAGTCTCAAATCGCGTTCACAATAAGGCGCATGCTCCATTAACTGCCCATATTGATTTAAATATCTTTTTGGGGGCCTTAGCGGACTAAAACTTTCTACAATGAACAACCTGTTTTGTTCCGTATCAAATTCCATCTGATAAATAGTGCCCCTGGGGATAATCAGATAATCGCCATAAGCGAATTTGATTTCTCCGAACCCTGTTTTCAGCTTTCCGGAACCTTCGTGTACGAAAATCATCTCATCGGCCTGACTATTTTTATAAAAATAATCGGTCATCGACTTTCTTGGTGCAGCCAGAACGATATGCAGATCACTATTTACCAGAACAGCTTTTCTGCTTTGTAGAAAATCATCTTCCGGTTTAATGTTAAAACCGATTAAACTGGTGTGTTTCAAGTGCTTTTCGCGCGCTATTTTTGGCTCAACACTATAAGGCTCGCCTAAGTGTTTTACAATGGTTGGCGGATGGCAGTGATAAACCAATGAATATAAACTGGAAAAACCCTCGGTTGATACCAGTTCTTCGGCGTAAAGATTCCCATCAGGCTTACGAAAAACCGTGTGACGTTTAGCTGGAATCTGCCCCATTTTATGATAAACAGGCATAATTAAATGATGTTATGGTTAGAAAGAAAAATCCTAATAATTGAACAATTAAAACGGCAATGCGTTTCAAATAAAAAGAAAGGTAGATGAAAGTTACAGCGAATACTGAGCCATGATCAGCTTGGATAGCATACTGTAGCGACGGGCCGCAATGGCGTCGTTTACCAGATTGATATGTAATGCTTTTAAGATCATGGTTTTAATGGTACCAAGGTAAGTATTTTATTTAAAAGTTAAAATTTTAATTATCTTTAGTTACATCTTCACAAGAATACCTTAGTAAAATAATCACGCTTAAGTTTTATTTTGAATGGGCTAATTGCTTAGCTTTACCGCGTATTTAACCAAATCATATATGAAATTAGTATCTTATAAAACCGAAGACAGGGAGCATCTGGGCATATTTATCGAGGGGCATATTTATAATTTAAATAGCTGCGATAAATTGCTTCCGGATAATATGAATATGTTCTTACAAGGTGGCGAAGTGTTAATGGAAAGAGCAAAAAGAATAGATGACCAGATAAAAGAGGGTAGTTTAGCCGCTAAAGAAGAAATTTTTTACGAGATTTTAGCACCTGTTCCGCATCCTACCAGTTGCCGTGATGGTTACGCTTTCAGGCAGCATGTTGCTGCGGCACGCAGAAACAGAAAAGTAGATATGATTCCTCAATTTGATGAGTATCCGATCTTTTATTTTACCAATCATAATGCTATTCAGGGAACAGGTGAAATTGAATGCATGCCAGATCATTTTGACAAGCTGGATTTCGAACTGGAACTCGCCGTTGTTATTGGTAAAAAAGGTAGAAACATTAAAGCTGCCGAAGCAGATGAATATATTGCAGGTTACATGGTAATGAACGATATGAGTGCCCGTACTTTGCAAATGGAAGAGATGTTGTTGAATTTAGGCCCTGCAAAAGGAAAAGATTTTTCTACCGTAATTGGTCCATGGTTGGTAACACCAGATGAATTGCTGCAGTATAAAGTTGCACCTAAAGAAGGACATGTGGGTAACGCTTACGACCTTAAAATGACCTGCAGGGTAAACGGCATTGAGGTATCAAAAGGAAACGCTGCCGATATGGACTGGACTTTTGCCGAAATTATAGAGCGTTGTGCCTACGGTGTAGATATTCTGCCCGGAGATGTAATTGGTTCAGGAACAGTTGGGACAGGTTGTTTTCTGGAGTTAAACGGTACCGGTTTACTTAACGATCCGAATTATAAAGTACAATGGCTGCAGCCTGGTGATGTGGTGGAGATGGAGATAACGGGTTTGGGTGCATTAACCAATACGATTACAAAGGCCGATACAGATTTTTCTATCCTGGCTTTGAAGAAAAAGTAAAATAAACAGAATAACAGTTTAATGAAAGGATCGTCATCTCGACTGAAGTGTAGCGCAACGGAGAGATCTTCCTAGAGATAGATTTCTCGACTTCGTTGCACTTCGCTCGAAATGACGGACACTCTTTATTGTAATCTCAGTTTTTAACCTTTTATCAACATTTAACAAAATACTCTTGCTAACCTTAAATATATCCGATTTATCCCCGGTAGAACTACAAAACTACCTGCAATATGCCATCGCTCCGCGGCCGATCTGCTTTGCCTCTACTATTGATGCTGAAGGAAATATAAATTTAAGCCCTTTCAGTTTCTTTAATATGTTCAGCACCAATCCACCGATCTGTATTTTTTCGCCATCGAGGAGAGTGCGCGATAATACCACCAAACATAGCCTGGAAAATGTTCTGGAGGTTAAAGAATGCGTGATCAATATTGTAAATTACGATATGGTGCAGCAGATGAGTTTGGCAAGTACTGAATATGCCAAAGGCGTAAATGAGTTTGGGAAGGCGGGATTTACGATGTTAAAATCTGATCTGGTTCGGCCACCAAGAGTTGCAGAAGCGCCAGTGCAGTTTGAGTGTGTGGTGAATGAAGTGATTGCTTTAGGTGGTAAACACGGTGCTGGAAACCTCGTACTGGCTGAAATAAAAGTGATTCATATTAATGAGGCGGTTTTAGATGAAAATGGCAAAATAGATCAGCATAAAATGGATCTTGTTGCACGTTTGGGTGGCGATTGGTATTGCCGGGTAACCAGTGATAATTTGTTTAAGGTGGCTAAACCTTTAGCCAAACTGGGTATTGGTGTAGACCGTTTACCGCAAGCAGTCCGTTTTTCGAAAGTATTAACCGGAAACGATTTGGGTATGCTCGGCAACGTGGAGCAATTACCTACTGATGAAGAAATTGATTTGATCAGCACAAACCCCGAAGTAAAAGAAATACTCGATGCAACCATTGGCGACAGCACCAACCGAGAAAGAGAGCTGCACGAACTGGCCAGGAAATTTTTGAATGGAGGGGATATAGATCTTGCTTTAAAGATTGTTCTGTTGTAAATTCATTTATAAAATCTTATCCTATGCATACCAGTGTTCAAGTAGATCAGTACATTATCAACGCTGCAGAATTTGCCATTCCTATCTTAGATCATCTAAGAAATCTGGTACATAAAGCTGATGCCCGGATTGAAGAGAAAATTAAATGGGGGATGCCGTTCTTCGATTATAAAGGTACGGTTTGCCATATGGCTTCCTTCAAACATCATTGCGCCTTTGGTTTCTGGAAAGGAGCATTAATAAGCGATGATTATGGTATTTTTAAAGAACGGTCTGAATCCATGGGCTTATTGGGCAAAATAAAATCTTTTGACGATCTGCCTTCAGATGAAATCCTGATCGCTTACATTCAACAGGCAATTCAGTTAAATGAAGACAACGTAAAGCTGCCGTCAAAGCCAAAATCTACTGAGAAAAAAGAGATTATTGTACCGGAATATTTTGTAGAGGCCTTAAATGAAGCACCCGAAGCATTAGCAGTATTCCTGAATTTCAGTCCTTCCAATTAAAAAGATTATATATTATGGCTGGAAGAAGCCAAAACCGAAGCGACCAGATTAAAAAGATTGGAAACCACTTTAGCATGGCTTGCAGAGGGCAAGACAAGAATGTGGAAATATAAAAAGTAATTAAAGGATACTTACAATTTTCATAAAACGGTCTTTGTAATGGCCGTTAAGATCGGTGATGGTTACCTGATGTGCTTTACCCGAGGAAGCATGGATAAATTTAATTCCGTTTTCGTCAATCGAATAAACAATCCCTACGTGACCGATCCTTCTTATTCTTGAATTAGTGCCGGTAAAAATCAACACATCGCCCACTTTTGCATTTTCTAAACTGGTTTCCTTACCCGCATAGCTAAACTCTCTCGAAGAACGTGGAACTTTGAAACCGAAATTACTAAATACATAACTCACGAAGCCGGAACAATCAAAACCAACTTTTGGGTTGCTTGTGGCATAACGATAGGGTATACCCAGCATACTTTTGGCAAAATCGATAAGCGTAGTTGAATTTGTGGAAGAACTTTTCTCTGTAACCGTAGTATTTTTTGGAAGACTGGCCACTAATTTCTTTACCAGTTCCTGGTACTGTGCGGGTAAGATTGTTTGGGCTTTTCCTGCCGTGGCAGACAAAATGAAAAACAAAATCGGGACTATTATTTTCTTCATATGTTAGAGACAAAGATATGAAAAATATATAAAGTGCATTAAAATGTTGAAAACCAGTTAAAACAAAAAAGTCCGGACGCATTAATCCGGACTTAAATTAGATATTTAGCTTCGATTAAATATTTGGGAACATGGTTTGAGCTTTGTCGCCAATTAAAGGAATTGGTTTCTTTTCTCCCTGAATGGCGGCAATTAATCCGATTATCCACAATACGAAAAGTCCGATCTGAACAATACGCAGAATATAGTAACTGCCTCCAAAGCCTGTTGAAAAAATTAATGGAATTAACAGTAAACTTAATGCCCAGCTCAATACGGTTGACACCAGATGGAACAACAGTGTTTGTTTTAAATGGTACCTGCTTAGTTCAGTCTGGTTGTCTTTATACATGGCAAAATAGGCAATTAACCAGCCAATAAACCAAAAGTAACTTACTATTGCCGCGTTCTTGCCACGATCTGCTGTTTTAAAAGGAGAATTTGTTTCCATAGGTTTTTTAGTTTTTCGATATTGCAAATTACTAAAAAATATAAGATTACGGTGTGGTAACTGCTACAGGTAAAATTTTTCCATTAAAAAATTTATGCCCGGTTTTGGCAAAATCAGCAACATATTTTCCCATTTCAAAAGCCATCACAGGGCTTTGGTATCCGGGAAAAGCTGCTTCCAGCATTTCTGTCTGTGCAGATCCCAGGGCAAGGCAATTCACTTTGATTCCGGTTTCTGCCAATTCAAAAGCCAGACATTCTGTTAGGGTGTGTAAGGCTGCCTTACTAGCTGAATATGCTGAAAGTCCGGGGAATTTAACACTCCCTTGAAAACCACCCATACTGCCAATGTTCACAATGTGGCTTCCGCTTTGCATTAACGGCAAAATATTTTGTATCATTCTGAAATGCGAAATCACATTGCTCTGTAACATCTCGCCCAAGTCAATTTCCGTAGTTTCTAAAAACGGTTTGTTGATTAGAGCACCCGCATTGTTGATCAGGATATCTACCGTACCTAAACGCTCTTTCAAAAAAGGAATCAGTGCGGCATAGTCATCGTTTACAATGTCAAACTCTACCGGTAAAAGTGTGCAGTCGGGATTAATGCCACGGGCAATCTCCAGCAGTTTACGCAGCTTGTCTGCCGAACGGGCAATAGCAACAATCTTGTTTTCTTTCTGTAAACTAAACTCTAAAGCGGTTTCGAAACCGATTCCGCTGCTGGCACCTGTAATTATAATGTTCATTAAAAGGAATTAAAAATTGTTGTAGAGTTAAAAGGTTGAAGATATGAGAATTAAACGCTTTTATGAATTTAGCGGGTTAACAAGTATTACAGTACTATTTATTTTTTCAAAATCAGCAGTATTATTTGTTAAGAGTTGCCCATTCATTACTTGCGCTGTAGCATAAATAATAGCATCTGGAAGTTTGATTTTGTTAGTTTTTCTGATAGCTATAGTCATATTTACTATAGCATCATTTAAAGGTATAACGTTTAAAGAACCAATTAGCTCGCTGATGTATCTTTCTTCCAATCTGTCTTTAAATCCATATCCAAGTAATTCCATTTTTGATATTATGGAAATAGAATAAATGATGTTTTCTGCAAATACTTTTTCGGGAGCTAAAAGTTTTTTAGATAAATAGATAACTATGTTCGTATCAAATATTACGTTCCCATTCATCTCTTAAATCACTTTGCCATTTAGATGGATTTTTAATATCCTTAAACATTAAATTGCCTTCGGTATTGTCAATTGCTTTTTTTAATTTCTGATAAGATCCCCTAGGCTCCTCAACCATATTAGGCTGATGGGTTTTGATATCAACATCTTCTACAAAAGATAATGCCTTCAGCATCTTTTCAAGAAGCGCAGCATTTTGTTCGTTATCTACTTGTACTGTGATCGTTGTCATAACGTAAAGTTAATGAAATTTAAGCTAAAATTCAATCTTCCACAAGCAGCTGACTTACCGGATTTTTAATCACATGTAAACCATCATTGATTAATTTGGTGTGATCTGGTTCTTTACCGGCCTTAATTTCAAGATACACCTGGATTTCCTTTTCCAGCTGAGGATAAATCTCTTTATGGTAAATAATCTCCAGAATTTCCAGGGCGCAAAGCCAGTCTTGCCTGTGGCTTGTTTTTAGTTTTAAAAAGATTTCGCCAAGCTGATCCAGGTTTTCACCACTTTCTCTAATCGCCCTGACTGCCCGGTATAAACCATGCAGTTTTAGCGTTTTATCATCATAAGTAATATGATGCGTTTTCTCTTTACTGATCAAGGTAATCTCCTCATAAGCATCTTTATCTGCTGCTCCGTTAAAAACAGAAACGATTTTTTCCCCAATAGCCATGTCGTAAGTACCCCATTCTGGTTTAAATAATATATTTCCGTTACTTTCGGTAACCGTACAATCGTTAAAGGCAATTAAAAGGACTTTATTGTTTTCTATAATCATATCTTTAACCGTACCGCTTACGCTGATGCCGCTTTCAAATGTTAATACGGTTTTCTCACCTTTGCTGATGTTCAGTGATTGTAGTTCAGGTAGACTGTGATCCTCCAACGGTTTTTCTGATCCCCTCAAACGGCCGACAGGTGATGAGAAGCCATCTGCGTGGTAATCTTTTCCATGTCCGGTAAGTTGTTTATTATTAAAGGCCAGTGCAGATGGTCCTGTAGTTTTAACAAAGGTTACTTCATCATTAGGGCTTATGCCCATATCGGTAAAAATACCACTAACCTGTAAGCCAGAACTGTAAACAGCAGTGGCTACATTTTTACAGGCAATGGCTTTCATTATACTTTCAGCGCCACCTTTTCTAAAGGCCATGGTATTGGCAAAGGTTTCCAAAACATCAATCAGGTTTTGAAATGTTTCCGTTACAAAAAGCTGCGGTTGCGGCTTGGTAATATCGTAAGCGTAGTTAACCGTATCAATATTGTACCAAAGTTTTTTTACATCATTTTTCATGCAGGTTGCACTTTCTCCAATAGATGAAAGTAAGCCTGCACCATAAATTTTCGGGTTTTCTAAAGTGCCAATCAAGCCATATTCAACTGTCCACCAGTGTAAGCGGCCTAGTAATGCCATTTCAGAGGGCTCGCCCATATTTTCGCTAATATAGCGCAGTTCCTTTTCTGCCCGGGCAATCTGCAATTCATCCGCATCTACCGCTTCTTTCAGAATGGATAATTTTCTGATGGCCTCGTAAAGCTCAAAATCTTTTGCTGAAAACATGGCTTTCGCACCAATAGAACCAAAGTAACTTAAATAATTATTGTAATCGGTATCGGCGATAATGGGGGCATGGCCGGCACTTTCGTGTATAATATCTGGTGCCGGGGTGTATTCGATGTGGTTAATCTGGCGGATATCGGCAGCAATTACCAATACACGATAGGCCTGGTATTCCATAAAAGCTGCGGGTGGGATAAATCCATCAACCGTTACGGCACCCCAGCCAATCTTACCCAGATTATCATTCATCGTTTGTAAATCAGGAATGTATTCTATGCTCAAACCAGCTCGTTGTAAGCCTTTTATATAAGGGTAATAAGCTACATTTTTAAGATAACTATAATTTTGGCGCATTACATACCGCCATACGGCCTGGTCTACAGGCGTGTATTTCTCGTAATTTTGTGCAACAATAAACTGCTTTAAGTGATTGGGCAATTTAGCTACCTGCGCATTATTAAAATCATTAAAATGGCTCATGCTTTGTTTATGAAATAAGTTGGTCGCCAGCTAAGTTAGGATGTTGTTTTTATCTTAACAAGAAAGCAGCTGCATAAATTAACAGGTTAAGGTAATAAAGGTTTTCTGGTGACCAAAATGAGGGATTGTTAATTTGGAAAGGTGCTGTAGCGTTTTATCGGGAAGCTCCGGCCGGGCTGTTCGCTATATCTCCGATGAAACCCGCGGAACAACCAAGCACTCCATAAAAAAAACAAAAAATAGTGCTTAAATCGGAGGATGCCGCTTCCATCCCGTTTAGGTACAAAGGCTTGTGCAGATGAGCGCGGTTTTCTCTGCGATTAGCTATAAAACGAAAATAGCCGTACTATCATGCGCACCTAAACCCGACTGGTGCATAAAGCCCGGAGCGAGGCACGAGTGAGGACTTGAAGCGAAGGCGGGACTGAAGAAACCCAAATGCTTGTGCAACTGCTTTTCAAAAAGAAATAAGATTATAATTTGGAAAGGTGCTGTAGCATTTCATAGGGATGCTCCGGCCGGGCTGTTCGCTATATCTTTTGCTGCCCTCCGACTCCGCTCAGGCTGGCGCAAAAGTATGCCGCTACCATCCCGTTTATTTACAGGTGCTTATGCAGATGAACGCGGTTTTCTCTGCGATTAGCTATAAAACGAAAATAGCCGTACTATCATGCGCACCTAAACCCGACTGGTGCATAAAGCCCGGAGCGAGGCACGAGTGAGGACTTGAAGCGAAGGCGGGACTGAAGAA
>NZ_JBHNZK010000026.1:0-55947 GCF_042464845.1 Pedobacter sp. BG31 | reverse complement strand
AGAGCTATAAACAAGAGAAAGTAGTAGATAAATTAACGATCTCAGAAGAGCAAAAAACATACTCACAAATTCAATCTGACAATCAGTAAAAACTAACCAACTGTAAGATTAAGTAGTGGCTATTACAACTTATTACTGATCAAACTCAAAATCCATTTCTTTTCCGGATATAAGGTTATACACTACGTTCCCATTTTTAATAATATAAAAAATATCCATCTGCCCTCGTTTATACCGGATATACGCAACCAGGTTTTTGTTTTGTCCATCGAAAGAATTAATACCCCCTCCATCTTTTTTATTTGGCAGATCTAAATCGCGGTAAACATAAACGGAATAGAAATCATAGTCTGGTAAAATCGCAGAATTGATTTTTCTGCTGACTTTATCCCCAAGTAGTGCATAGGTTGATTTTTTATAGAAAAAGTTTCCCCTGATATAAAAATAGTCAATGCGGTTGTCATTTGTTCCTGATTTAAATTGTTGAACATCTGGACTTAAGGGCTTGAGTTCAAAATCTTGTTGCTTGCGGTTGTTGCAGGCGGTGAGTACCAAAAGTAAAATAATCAAATGTTTCATGGTCCGTTTAATTCGTATTGGTCTTTACAATCCTGCCCTGGTCTCAGGTAATATTACTGAACAATATCTTTCTCTGGTAAACCTTTATCTCCGGTTTTAAAAATGAGGATTGATGCGTTATTGATGACAGGGCAAGCTTTACAGCTTATCGAAATTTTAAATCATATTCACTTCTGTCCAAAAATACAAGCGGATTATCGGTCTCAATCATTTCTTTAATGGCCATCTTTTTATCGTCAGACTTGTTATAAAAAGATTCTGCTATTTTATATCCGATTCTATAGCCCAGATCGCCAGGCCTGTTTTTGCTGCTTGCCGCATTGAATAACCAATTCTGGAGATTTTTGGTGCAGAGTTCGCTCTTCATTTCCTGCCACAGTTCCTTTTCGTGTGCAGTTGCATACAGCGAAGCGCGGCTACCAGTTTCCTGATTTCTCTTCATAATCAACACCTCAGAAATAAAACTGGCAACACCCTCTTTAATCACATTTTCAAGTAAAACACACTCACAGGCTGTCGGATTCATTTTTCGCTGTTGGGTATGGATATATTCGTGGGCAATGGTCTCCCTTACAAAATTTAAAACATCTGCCTGATCTGATCGCGCTAATATATCTGATCTTAAATTTTCATTAGTGATTTCTGAAACATCACAATTCTTATCCCCGGCAATCATCTCCAGCCCTATTAACACATAATTGTTGGAAATGGTCCCTCCAGAAGACATTGGTCCGATAGTGATGGCTATCCTGGCCTCCTTTCCATTGGGATATAACGAACGGGTCTGCCTGATGATATCCGATAAGCGTTCCGAATCTGAAAATAACAGGGTGTTTTGACGTACGCTTTCATAAAACTTTTTATATTTTTTAATCCTGTCAGTATAAAATTCGGGCGAAAAATACCTGACTTTTGCAAATTCCTTCAAACCGTTTGTAGCCCGGTCAAGATATTTACTTTGAATAATATTAACGCTGTCGCTATAGGTTTTAGCAGCTTTTAAGGCATCGAATGCTTCCCAGAAGTGCTTGATGTCAATAGTTGAAACATCTTTTGCATTTTCGGGTTCAAGGGCTTTAGCAATTTTTCTTCTCCGCTCCAGCACACTTTTACTTAGCCGGGCCAAATTCATACTGATCACCCCATCTGGTGAAGGTTTTGGAGAGACTGATTTGATGTTGATTTTATAAAGTCCGCCTTTTGCGGGTTCATACTCCAACTTGTCGGTTCCTTTATTTCCGTCGGCAAGATCTGTTGATAAGATTTTTTCACCAGCTTCATCATAGAGATTAATTTCAATATCAATATTTTCCTGATAAACCTTAATCAGATAAACTTCACCCTTCTTAAGCTGTACATTATAGTTTAATTCATTTTTGCCACTAAATGCAGTCTTTTTATCATTCTGCTTAAAATCAACAAAATTCTGCGCATAAGAAACAGCGTGCAGTAAAATAAATAGAACGGTAAATAATTTAAACATGTTTTTATTTTAATAGACACTTCAAAATGTATATCGTTGCAATATTTTAAAAATTACCCGTAGAAATTACTTCGGTAATATGCTTCATCGTTCAATTTAAAATTTATTTATTTTAATATTAATTAAATAATTTGCTCTGCTGAGTTCAGCTATAAATTACTTTTTCAATATTATAAATAAAATGATTTATTTATATAAATTACGCAAAACTGATCTTTTACAATTCACTTGAACTCCCCGGAAATGCCGTCGAAATTTAATGCAGCCCTTATTTTTTTTCTCCTGTTCAATTTAGTGCATTCAGTAACTTTTTCACAGATTATACTTCCTTTTGAATTATATGATAATAAAAGTATTCTGATCAAACTGCCTGCATTGAACGGCAAGGATTCGTTAACTTTCTTTTTTGATACAGGTGCCTCGACCATTTTACTCGATAGCCATGTAGCCGAAAAATTTAATATTAAGGCAGATCTTCACCAGGAGATCCGCGGGGCAGGGGGCATTAAGATGTACCGCTATACTATGGGACAAAAAATTTTTCTAAATGAATCAGTAAGTATTGATCATTTGAATTTTGTTCTTGATGATCTTTCCAGACTTAATGCAACGGTTGGTAGAAAGTTTGATGGTATTATTGGGAATGATATCCTGAGCAATTATTTAACTGTCGTAAATATTACAAAAAGACAAATATTGCTGTATCCTTTTAAAACACAATTGAACACGGCTGATTATAAGACCATAGATTTTGTTCTGGATGATGGAATACCTATCCCACGTTTTGGCATTGATGTGCATTTATTGAATGGGGAAAAGCTTTCCGGAGATATATTGTTTGATAGCGGCGCGGGCCTGGCACTGCTTTTTAATACGCCTTTCCAGCAACAACACGATTTATTAACAAAAATAGGCAAAACTGTTTCGAGTACGCAGAACAGTTTAACCACCAAAAGTGCCACTACACTTGCAGCCATTGCTTCTCTTTCTATTGGTTCATATATTTTCAAAGGGAAACTGCCTGTAAGTATATCGTCAGACGGGGAGGGGGTAAGTGCTTCTAAAAAGTACCTGGGTATATTGGGCAGCCAGATTATACACCGTTTTGATTTTATTTTGGACTATAGTGCCAGGAAACTCTACCTGAAACCAAATTTTTTATATCAACAGGATTTTACTACCGCTGTTGCGCCGTTTAAAATTATTCTGCAGGGAGGGAAGGTGATGATAGACGAAATCATGGAGCAATCTGCAGCCTACCGTTGCGGCCTTCGGAAGGGCCAGGTAATTACTGCAATCAATAAATTGGAATCCAAAGATTTAAAGGACTATCGGAAAATGCTGTTGAATGAAAATAAAGAGGTTGAAGTAAGCTATATTGACAATGACGGGCAAGCCAAAAAATGTGTGTTTAAGATAGAGAAATTATTATAAAGATTCTTATCCAAAGGGGGTTTCCAGACGAAGATATCGGGTTGAGCGCAAATTTTTGCAGCTATCCGTTATGCAAAGGTTATCCGCTCTATCCGGCGTGGCCCCCAATAAGCCAGCTACCGGAAACTTCACCGCTGGTTTGGATAAGATTCCAGGTCATTGCCGAAATAAGATGTGAGGTTTATGCTGAAAATGCTTCCGCGATAAAGGTTTTCGAAAAGGCCGGCTTGTCTTAAAACTTTCAGCCGGTTTCAATGGTTGTAACACCATGCAGATTTTATCCTCAACCGCTGCGCATGGGTCAGCAACAAAATTATATCCCTATCAGCAGTATGCGATAGAAACCCTGTTTGAAAAAATGCAGTCAGGCACTGAGCAGCTACGTCTGCTCTTCCAGTTGCCTACAGGCGGCGGTAAAACGGTTATCTTTTCTGAAATTGCCAATCGTTTTATAAACCAATACGGAAAAAAGGTGATTGTGCTTACACACCGGCAAGAGTTATGCAAACAGACTTCGCTTGCCATGAAAAATGCTGGTGTTTTTAATAAAGTAGTCGATAGCAAAGTTAAACGGATAGCCAAAAAAGATTATTATCACTGTTATGTAGCCATGGTCGAAACCCTTAAACACCGGATCGATGATGGTCTGATTGATACTAAAGGGGTAGGTCTCGTAATTGTTGATGAGGCCCATCACAATTCCTTCCATAAACTGCTTAAAAAATTTCCGTTTGCCAGGATAATAGGGGTTACAGCCACACCTTTTTCGGCAGATGCTGCGCTGCCGATGAAGAGCTTTTACACTGAGCTGGTGCTTGGAGAGCAGATCAATTCGCTGATCGAAAAGGGTTTTCTGGCCAAACCAAAGAGTTTTGCTTATGAAGTAGAACTCAACACGCTGAACAGGGGCATACATGGCGATTTCACGGTGAGCAGCTCTGATGAGCTATATTCATCGAAAGTAATGCTCGATCTTCTGGTTCATGCCTTCAGGGAACATGCCCTTGGAAAAAAGACGTTAATTTTCAATAACGGCATATTTACCTCCAGAAAGGTATTGGAAGTTTTTGAGCAGGCGGGTTATCCCATCCGACATCTGGATAACCACACCGAAAATGCAGAAAGGATTGAAATATTAAAATGGTTTAAAAAGACAAAAGGTGCGATATTAACATCGGTATCTATATTAACTACTGGTTTTGATGAACCGTCTGTGCAGTCGGTTATCCTCAACCGTGCTACCACCTCACTTACACTTTATCACCAGATGATTGGCAGGGGAGCAAGACGTTTGTCCGGTAAAAAGACTTTTAATATTATCGACCTGGGCAATAATGCAGAAAGGTTTGGAGAATGGGATGCTCCGGTGGATTGGCAGCATGTATTCGAAAACCCCGAAATCTATCACCAGATCCTGGCAAAAGCCAGCGACGATATCCATCAGATGCCTGCCGAAATGCGAAACAGGTTTCCCAATAGTACGGAGATTGCATTCGACGTGCTTGCCGCCTATCAAGCCGCCATGGATAAAGGGGAAAAAGCAAAAACCGTGCTCCGCAATTCCATCAGGCAACACGCGTTGATGTGCACTGACAATGCCGACACGGTGAGCAAGGCATTTGAATTGATAACCGAACTGGAGAAAGAAATCGATTGGAGGATAAAACAATACGCGAAATGCCTGGGTTCGGTAACCAAAAACTATATCAAATGGTTGGGCAGCGACTACCGGAGCCGTTTGCATGGCCTGATCGAGAAAATAATGTCGAGGCGGGCGGCAATGCGCACAGCGGTTTAGTCTGTACATAATGAAATGTTTTAAACGATGAAAATTATCATTGCTTTTTTGTTTTTAAGTATACCCGGCCTAACATTTGGCCAAACCGGCAAATGCTACAAGGGCACCATTAATCACAAAATAAAAGTCACCTTCTATTTGGAAGGATTAAATGAAGGAACAAACGCTGATCCCGTTATCGGAAGTTATCAGTATGATAAAGGAAATGGGTACATTTTGTTGAACGGACATAAAAATAATGATGGTGATATCAGTTTGATTGAATTGTCATCCGCAAATTTCACAGGAACTTTTTTGGGTACGTTCAAAAAAAATAAAATCACCGGAAGATGGATTAGTGCCAACCAAAAAGAAGATTATCCGTTTGAATTAACTGAAGTTGTTGCAGATGATAGGCAGTTAAGCGACTTTAAAAATGCGATTTTAAACAAGGCATCAGAATTTAGAAATTATTAATGCCTTAATCTTTTGTTAGTCAATTTCAAGTGCATCACCGTAATTTAGGGTGAGAAAATTTGTCGTTGTTGACTATATAAAAAAAATCTTCAGCGCTGCGTACCGGCCAAACGTAAACGTGGGCTTTATGATGATGATGCACACAGAAAGGCTGCTTGTAACATGCCTGCCCTTTTACCCGGACGACTGCTGTTGAAATAGGCTCAATTTGGCGTGTTGCTGTTCGTAACAGGCTTGATTTAGCCTAAATGATGCCAAAATTATCGCTGTCGCTTTAAAGCGTTAAGTTTTAAGTATGGATTTGTATAAAAAACGAAGCCCCGGCTTTTCAAATCCGGGGCTTCCTGTTTATATTTCCGCAAGTAGTTGTTCCGCTTGTTCCTGATGAATCACGTTAGGCTGTTTCACCAAAATTTTCCCAGGTTTTTTTTTCTTAAACTTCCGGCCATACCATACCAGGAATCCGGTAATCGGTAAACTGGCGCCGATAAGTGAGGCCAGAAAGGCCAGCACCTTGCCAGGGAAGCCTAAAATACTGCCTACATGGATATCGTAATTCATCTTTCTCAGTTTCTGTCCAAAAGAGGCTTGCGCATAAGTTATAGAATAGGCATCTTCCCGCTTCAATTCGTTCAGGCTATGCTGGTCAAACGTGTAACCCTGGCTATTATAAAACTGTCCTTTATTTGGGTACACGGTAATGTTGATGGCAGCCCTGGCATCTGTGGTATCTGCAAAATTATAATAGAATCCCATCGATTTAGGGTGTCGGGTGATGACCTGGCTCCAGGCCATGTCCATCGCTTTTTCCGGTGTATAGCCTTTTCCTTTTAGCGTAGAGTCTGAATCCAGGCGTTTGTATTCTGCCAGCTTATCGCCGCCGGAAGTGACCCAATAAATCCCCTCACTATACCATTTAATGCCGTATACCATTCCGGTAAGGGCTATGGCCAGCAGGAACAACAAAGCATAAAAGCCGAGTACGTTGTGCAGGTCGAGGTTTACCCTTTTAAAAGAGGCGCCCCATTTGATTTTAAAACTTTTATCACGCGTGGACTGATTCCATTTGTTAGGATACCACCAGATCAGCCCGGTAATCAGCAAGACAACGAAAATCAGGGTACCATAGTTGACAATTGGCCGGCCTATTTTAGCCGGCATCCACAGAAAACGGTGTCCATTTAAAATGAACCTGAAGAAATCCGATTCGCCGGGTTTATGCACTTCGGTACTGATCACTTCGCCCGTATAAGGGTTCACTTTCAGGATGGTATTGCCCGTACGGCGATCTTTCAGACCAGCATTGGCGGCCCTCAAATTTAAGTTAATGGCTCTGCCTTGCTGGTAATTGGCGTATGAAGGCACTTTCTCCGGGTAAAGTTTCGCGGCAATCTGCATCAGTTCAGATGGTTTCACCACGGGCTTATCCTGCCAGGCTACTTTTGTTTCCGGTTCCAGCAGCCCGGTAATTTCTTCATTAAATACCCAGATACAACCGGTGAGGCACACGATGAGTACAATGATGCCAGATATTAAACCTAACCACAAGTGCAGCCAATTGTTGATGCGCTTTAAAAGCGTGTCTTTTTGCTTTTTCTTTCCTTGATTTCGTGTCTTGCTCATAGTGCCTGTTTACTGTTTGGATATAGATTATTTAAACCGGTAGGTAATACTTAATCTTGCATTGCGTGGAACCTCATAGATATAGGTATAGTACGATACTGATGTTGCCGTTTCGGTAGCCAGTTTGGTATATGATCCCTGCGTCAGCAGCCTGCGGTCTAACAGATTATTCACTAACGCGGCAATCGTTATTTTACCCTTTTCGTATGAAACGCCTGCATCAAAACGATAATAGGCAGGTAACATTAATGGAACCGAAGTAGATCCGGCATAACGATCCAATTGGATCTGGTATCCCGCACTCAATCCAAAACCGTTCAACAAAGCGCCTTGCTTCTGGTAGCGGTAAGATAACCAGCCATTCGTAATGTGTTTCGAAGAGTTAGGGGTATGCCTGCCTACCAGTTCTGGTTTAGCATCTTCACTTACGGTGGCATCTGTTAGCGCATAATTTAATACCACGTTTAATCCAGGGGTAATTTCTCCATTGATATCCAGTTCAATACCTTTCGATATGATACCACCTAATTGGATCTGGGCATTTGGATTCATCGCCAGGTGTGCCGGATCAAGATCGGCAGTTAACACATTTTTCTTCTTGATGCGGAAGGCAGCTGCGGTGACGTTCCATTTACCATCAAAGAAATCTTTTTTAAGGCCCAGTTCGATATTATTGCCACGGATCGGTTTGAAAGGGTTTCCGGCATAATCCTGACCGGCAACAGGCAGAAAACTTTGGTCGTAGAGGGTATAGGCGCTAAAATCTTTTGCCAGGGTTACACTCAAACCGGCCCTTGGGCTAAAAACATTATCAGAAAGCTGCGTGAGGTTGGTTTTGCCAACTGTTACGGCATGCGTAAAACGGCCGGCAAGTGTTAAACGGACCTTTCCATCCAGCATGCGTAGTTCATCCTGCAGGTAGGCACCGGTATAGGTGAGGTTAGTGGCATATACATTTGATCCCGAACGGTTCTGAATGCTGCGCGAACGATCGAAGACAGGAATACTGGAGAAAGGAACGCCGTAAACAGGATTATAAATGTTAAACGGGGCATCATTCGCCAATGGTATATCGGACTTCGTTACACTGGAAAAATCGCCCCAGGTTTTCAGGTTGCCCATATCAAGTCCGGCCAAAATACGGTGTACAATGGGGCCGGTAGTCAGGTCGCCCATCAGGCTTACCTGGATATTTTTATTAATGGCCAGTTCTTCGCTGATGTTCAGGTAGCGGCGCATATCGCCATTGGCTGCTATTTTGGACGGCCAGGGGGTACCGCCATCTAAACCGTAACGCAGATAGGCCGCCTGGGCATTAATCTTCCAGTCATTATTTAAACGGTGGCTCACATAAACAGTGGCATTGTGGTCATAAAGTTTTGCAGGATCAAGCGCCGGATCGCCAAGAAAGAAACTAGGGTCTGTATCACCAAATCCTTTTGGCGAAAAACCGTAAGAACCTAACGCCTGTGCTTCCACATGCTGCGTCGTATATTCAGCAGTGATCAAGGTATTACTATCCACCTGGTAGCTAATTACGGGAGCAATAATGTATTTATCTGTGTAGTTGTATTTGTTGTAACTATCTTTGGTTTGTGCGGCCACGTTCAGGCGGAACAGTAATCGCCCATCTCGGCTTAACTTACCGTCCAAATCGGCAGCTACGCGGCCCAGGTTGTAACCTCCGCCAGCCACGCTTACCGAACTGCGGTTTTGACCGGTAGGCTTTTTGGTTACCACATTATAAATACCTCCGGGTTCGCCGTTAGCCATCATAAAACCAGAGGGACCTTTTACAAATTCGATGCGATCGATAGTTGCAGCGTCGTCAGCTAATGGCCCCCATGGCATTTTTTGGTTCATACCGTTCCGGAAAGCCGGAATACTGGTGCCACGCATAAAAATATTGGCATATTGGGCATCCCAATGACCTACCCGTAAGGTACCGCTCACATTTCTGGTTACCCCATCAACAATATCAAATACCTGTTGGTCTGCCAGTATTTTGCTGGTCACTACCTGGATATTTTGTGGCACCTCGATCAGGGGGGATTGTAGGCGCAGTGAAGGGGATACTTTATCGACTTTATATCTTTTTTTGTTCGTACTGATTTGTACCTCGTCTAATTCGGAACGGTTTTCTTTCAAAGAGAAATCCGCAATCACGGTACCACGTGAGGAAACCTGTATCTCTTTTTCCTTTGGATACAGGCCAACCGCCGAAACGACCAGGGTATAATTACCAACCGGCACACGCCTGATCTGGTAAAAGCCATCCTCGTCAGTTACCGAGCCATAACGGGTGCCTTTCAACACCACGCTTACATTGGCAGCCACACTACCATCGGCAGTAGTGATCCTTCCTCTTACCACACCGGTTTGTTCATCATTGCGGTTTTCAACAAGGCTATCTGTAGGATTTACGCAATATCCTGTCAGTGGATTACCAGAACTGGCATGAGCTGCAAATATTCCGGTGCAGCACATACCTAAGAATAAAATTTTCTTAAATTGCATTTACTTTTAATTAGATGTTAAAGGTATCCGGGTTAAAATCCGGTAATGCCACACGGAGTTCAGGTCCGCTGTGGCATTTTTTTTTTGCAAAGGTATATTTATTTAGAATAAATCCAAATAGATTTATCGTTTAGAACTAAATCGTTTAATTCCGCTATATAGTTTTTGCATGCCTGGCAATAACGGTATGGATTGACGGTAGCAACCCGTTAGTAAAAACCCTCAGTTTCGTCTGGTCTCTTTAATCGATTATCCTGAAACTTAATTTAATAATTAATCAGATTTTTAAAAGACATAGTTATACGCTATAAGCGCAAGTGTTAAAAAAAGCGCATATTGGTTATTTTGTACAAAACTGAACCATTTCCGTACAAAACTGAACCCCTCTTTATACACAAGTAGCTAGTTTTGGAATCTCCAAATATGAAAGCTATAAATTATGAGATCGACAGGCAGGGTTTTCTGCAGCGTTTCGGTAATCTCCGATTGCAGGTGATATTGATGCCATTTTTTGCAAAGATTAAAAGCAATTTAACAGTGGGACTTTATATTTTTTCACTGCTGCTTTTGCTTTTGGTGGCCTGTTTGCCTTGCGCTGCCCAGGATGGTTGCTACAGTCGTCTGGACCAAGATACCCTGACGATCGGCAATCAATTTATTGAGCGTAAGTTTATCTGGATCAAGGGAAATGTGATTACGCATAGCTTAAGCGACAAAAAAGGCCGAAAAGTTTGGCTTAACAAGCTTAAGAGTCCCGATTTTTACATTCAAGCTGGCAATGCACCTCGAAACGGTCATTATGAAGTGTTGACAAGGAAAGAAGATGCCATTCACATCGCCGAACAGCAAACCATTATTTCTTTTTCTATAGGTAAGCTTGATATCAGGCGGGTTTACCGGATTAATGCGCAAAGCGCTTCAATCGCCTGCGAAACGTATCTAAGAGGGCAGCTAGCCGGTATAGCAGGGGGACAAGGCATCAATGCTGCTGATCAAAAAAATATTGAATTTACAGAGGACATGAAGGTGAATGGTTATACCACAGTTTTAGATCAGTTAAAGCTAGACGGTTTCCATTGGCAGGTTAAGTCGGTCGAATTTTTTGATGTAACCGACTGGAACAACAATCTTGTACAGGAGAATAAGTTTATCCCTTATAGGAAAAAAAGTTACCGGGGCAACCTGCTTTTTTCGCATAACCAGGAAAAAGAGGCCGGTTTTTTCTTCTTAAAGGAAGCCCCGGGGGCTGCTACGCAGCTTGCTTACGGCGGTCAGGATTTTACCACTGAATTTGGACATTTTGCCGTAAACGGATTGGGGCTTTATGCAAGCGATGTTAGTCAGGATGAGTGGCGAAAAGCTTATACGGTGGTGTTAGGCGTTTATAGCGGCCAGGAGTTTAACCAACTAGAGGCCTTACGTGGCTATCAGAAAACCATCCGTAAAAATGAGCCACAGCGAGACGAAATGGTGATGATGAATACCTGGGGTGATCGGAGCCAGGATGCTAAAGTGAATGAAAAGTTTAGCCTGCTGGAACTGGACGCTGCAGCCAAATTGGGTATCACCCATTTTCAGATCGATGACGGATGGCAGCAGGGAAAAAGTCCGAATTCTGCCCTGGCTAAAGGATCTTTTAAAAACATTTGGGATAACCCCAATTATTGGAAACCTGATACGGTAAAATATCCTAACGGCCTTGGTCCGATTGTAAAAAGAGGTAAAGCACTGGGTATAGAAGTTTGCTTATGGTTTAATCCCAGTATTCAGCATGACTATGCAGACTGGGAGAAAGATGCTTCAGCAATGGCCGAACTGTACCGGCTGTACGGAATCAGGACATTTAAAATTGATGGGCTCTCCATTCCCAACAAACAATCAGAAATTAATCTAACCAAAATGTTTAATAAGGTGTTGAGCGAAACAGAAAACCAGGCTGTTTTCAATCTCGATGCTACTGCGGGTCGCAGGGGCGGTTATCATCTTTTTACTGAATATGGCAATATTTTTTTGGAGAACCGTTATACCGACTGGCAAAATTACTATCCTTACTGGACACTCCGCAATTTATGGCAACTTTCTAAATATGTACCACCAGAGAAGTTGCAGATCGAATTTTTAAACAAATGGAGGAATGCAGATAAGTATGGCAGCGATCCATTCGCGCCATCCAGCTATACTTTCGAATATTTATTTGCCATTACCATGGCCGCCCAGCCACTGGCGTGGTTTGAAGGCACAGGCCTACCCAAAGAAGCGTTGCAACTAGGAGAATCGATTGAAAAGTATAAAAAGGTGCAGCACGATTTTCATCAGGGAACCATTTTACCGATTGGTGATGAACCTTCAGGCAAATCATGGACAGGTTTTCAATCTCTTCTGAAAGATAGGGGCTATTTGATGGTGTTCAGGGAAAATACACCTGAAGGAACGGGCATACTGGAAACCTGGTTACCCGAAAAAGTTAAAATACAATTAAAGCCGCTGCTGGGTAACGGGAAGCCGGTGATTCAAACCACTGGTAGAAAAGGAGCTTTGAAAGTAACATTGCCTGCTGTAAATGATTTCGTGATGTACAGCTATACCATTTTAAAATAAACCAATGAAAAACATATTAAATCTTTTCCTTTTAACGTTCCTCAGCATTCCCGCAATCGCCCAGAAGAGGCTTGGTCTCAATTCTCCCGACGGGCGATTGCAGGTGGATGTAAGCATTGCCGACAGTATCCGTTTTCAGCTGGCGCATGATGAAGAAATTGTTCTGAATTCTGGTGCCATAGCCATGAAACTTGGCAATGGAAAAACCTTCGGCATCAAATCTCATTTGAAACAAAGCAAAACCATTACCGTTAAACAGGAAATCCCTGCCCATTTTTATAAAAGAAACCGTATCAGTGATGAATATGCAGAATTGACACTGGAATTTAAGGAAGATTACAAACTGATTTTTCGACTTTACAATGAAGGCATGGCTTACCGTTTTGTATCTACGGCTAAGCAGGATTTTATTGTGAATAAAGAACTGGCCGCTTTCCAGTTCCAAAAAGATTACAAGGCCTACATTCCATATGTAAAAACTAAAGAGAAGACCATTGAGGGCCAATATTTCAATTCGTTTGAAAATACCTACACCTACAGCCCATTGAGTAAAATGGATAAGCTGAAGCTTGCTTTTTCTCCTTTGGTGGTAGAATTGGATCAAGGTAAAAAAGTGTGTCTGGCCGAAGCTGATCTGCAAAGCTACCCGGGTATGTTTCTATTTAATCCTTCCGGAAGAACTGTTCTCGAAGCCAACTTTGCCCCTTATCCAAAATCTATCGTGCAGGGCGGACATAACCAGCTGCAGCAAATCGTCACCGCGCGCCAGCCTTATCTTGCTAAAAGTAAGGCAAAAACAAAATTTCCCTGGCGTATAGCCATTGTCTCCACCAGCGATAAAGCTTTAGCTGACAATGATATGGTTTACAAACTGGCCGAGCCCAGCCGGTTAAAGGATATTTCATGGATAAAACCAGGCAAAGTAGCCTGGGAACGGTGGAATAACTGGGGACTGAGCAAGGTAGACTTTGTTTCAGGTGTGAATACAGAAACCTATAAGGCCTATATCGACTTTGCTGCCAAAAATAAAATTGAATATGTGATCCTGGACGAAGGCTGGGCCGTAAATCTGAAGGCGAGTTTATTTGACGTTGTACCGGAAATCAATCTGAAAGAACTGGTTGCCTATGGGAAAACCAAAAATGTAGATATTATTCTCTGGGCAGGATATTATGCCTTTGCACGCGATCTGGAGGAGGCTTGTAAGCATTATTCCCAGCTGGGCATAAAAGGTTTTAAGATCGATTTCATGGACCGCGATGATCAGGAAATGGTTGATTTTCATTACCGGGCGGCAGAAACGGCAGCAAAATATAAATTGATGGTCGATTTTCACGGAACCTATAAACCTACCGGACTAAACCGGACTTTTCCGAATGTAATTAATTATGAAGCTGTGAACGGTCTGGAGCAGATGAAATGGACCGGTCCGGAGATGGATATGGTTACCTACGATGTAACGATGCCCTTTATCAGGATGATTGCAGGACCGGTAGATTACACACAAGGTGCCATGCGTAATGCTACTAAAAGTAGCCATAGGGGAATAAATGATGAACCCATGAGTCAGGGAACCCGCTGCAGGCAACTGGCAGAATATGTGGTTTTTGAATCGCCCTTAAATATGCTTTGTGATAGTCCGGACAGTTATGCGAAGGAGCAGGAATGTACCGATTTTATCAGCGCTATCCCTACGGTTTGGGATCGTACCATCGTACTTAATGGTGAGATCGGGCAATACATTACCACTGCCCGCCAAAAGGGCAACACCTGGTACCTGGGCGCTTTAACCAATTGGGAGGCACGCAAACTTGATCTTGACCTCAGTTTTCTCGGTAGCGGAGACTATGCAGCAGAAGTTTACCAGGACGGGATTAACGCAAATAAAATCGCTTCCGACTACAAAAAGCAGCGGATGGAGATTCCGGCCGATCGAAAATTATCCATTAACATGGCCCAGGGCGGTGGTTTCGCAATGAAGATTTTTAAAAAACAAACGCCGTGATTTTTATGAAACCAAGCAGAACCACTTTTAATTTGCTACTAATGTTGTGTTGCTTTTTCTCTAAGCTTTCGGCGCAGGAGACCCTGGTTAATGTATACGGCAGAACAACACAATCCCTTAACGGGAAATGGGAAGCGATTATAGACCAGTACGATCAGGGAAGGAAAAACAAAATATACCTCAATAAAAAACCAGCCGGAAAGACAGATTTTTACGAATATGCCTTTGATGGTGGCTTAAAATTAAATGTGCCTTCAGACTGGAACAGTCAATTGCCCGAACTCAAATACTATGAAGGCACGGTTTGGTACGCCAGGCATTTTGATGCGCCCCAAGCAGATCACGAACGCCTGTTTATTTACTTTGCTGCGGTAAGTTATCGTTGTAAGGTTTATTTGAACGGAAAGGAAATTGCAGAACATGAAGGTGGTTTTACACCTTTTCAGGTGGAGATAACAGGTTTGGTGAAACCATCAGACAACTTTTTAGCCCTGGAGGTAAACAATACCCGGACTGCTGATGCTATTCCCGCGAAATCATTTGATTGGTGGAATTACGGCGGCATCACACGTGATGTGATGTTGGTATCAACCCCAAAAATTTTTATTCAGGATTATTTTATTCAATTGGATAAAAATCATCCGGATCAGATTAACGTGAAGGTTAAAGTTGTTGATAACCAGAAAAATGTAGCGGTAACCGTTGAGATTCCTGAACTGAATATAAAACAAAAGCTGGTTACGGATCAATACGGGACTGCTAGCGTGTCAATCACCAATTTAAAAAAAATAGAGCGCTGGTCGCCTGATGCGCCTAAACTTTATCAGGTGGTGATATCTACCAGCCAAGATAGGGTAGAAGAACGGATTGGTTTTAGAAACCTGGCGGTAAAAGGAACACAGATTTACCTGAATGAGAAGCCGGTTTTTCTGAAATCTATTAGTTTTCATGAGGAAATTCCACAGCGTAAAGGTAGAGCTTTCTCTGAGGCAGATGCCATGATGCTTTTATCTGAAGCGAAAGCTTTAGGCTGTAATATGATCCGTTTGGCACATTATCCGCAAAATGAATATACGGTACGTGCAGCCGAAAAAATTGGTTTTCTGTTGTGGGAAGAGACACCAATATGGCAAGGGATTGATTTTGAAAACCAGGAAACCAAAAAGAAAGCCGGAAAGATGATTAGCGAGATGGTAATGCGGGATAAAAACCGATGCGCCATCTCTTTCTGGGGAATGGCCAATGAAACCAAGCCATCTGTTGCCAGGAATGAATTTCTAAAATACCTGATCAAATGCACGAAAGATATTGATAGCACCCGTTTAATTACGGCTGCATTTGATCTGATTCGGTTTAATCCGGATAAACAACGTTTTGTAATGGACGACCCTTTTATAAATGAACTAGATGTGGTGGCCATTAATAAATATATGGGTTGGTATCATCCCTGGCCAGTTGCACCAAAAAAGGCCATTTGGGATGTGGCCAGCAACAAACCTCTTATAATTTCAGAATTTGGTGCTGAGGCTTTGTACGGTAAAACCGGCGACGCTGATGTAGCAAGTTCATGGAGCGAAGACTACCAGGCCCAGCTTTACAAGGATAACCTGGAAATGTTTAAAAATATTCCGAATCTCAATGGAATATCACCCTGGGTATTGTTCGACTTTCGGTCGCCATTTCGCTTTCACCCCACTTATCAGGATGGCTGGAACAGAAAAGGACTGGTTTCTGATCAGGGGTTTCGTAAAAAAGCCTGGTATGTTATTGCAGATTATTATAAAAACATCAAATAAATTTATGAGGAGATATTTTTTAGCGCTGTTGTTAACGGGGTTATTATGTTACAACCTTACACATGCGCAAAATTTGAAAACCGTTGTTGATCAAGCCCTGGATTTTGCTGAACAGCAGAGCCTGTTAATGGCCAGGAAATATGAGCATCAATCAGGCGTATTACCGCGTTCGTTTGAAGCAGGGAAAAGCACCATATCTGATTCGCGCTGGTGGTGTAGCGGATTTTTTCCGGGTTCGCTATGGTATGTTTATGAGCATAGTAAAAATCCAGCGCTGTTAGCGTTTGCTAAATTGTATACGGCCAGGGTAGAATGTGAGAAATTCACCACCGATAACCACGATGTAGGTTTTATGCTGTATTGTAGTTTTGGCAACGGCTTACGTTTAACCAACGATACATCTTACAAGGCAGTTTTACTGAAGGGCGCACAGTCGCTGGCTACCCGCTATGATCCTAGAGTTGGCCTCATCAGGTCATGGGACCATAATAAAGCCATCTGGCAATATCCGGTCATTATCGATAATATCATGAATCTCGAATTGTTGTTATGGGCCAGCAAGCAATCAGCAAATGAACAACTTAAACAAATGGCAATTTCGCACGCTGATAAAACCATGGCGCATCATTTCAGACCGGATTTCAGTTCTTACCATGTCGTTTCATATAACCGGCAGACCAGTCTGCCGCATAAAAAACAAACCCACCAGGGATATGCTGATGATTCTGCTTGGAGCCGTGGACAGGCATGGGGCCTTTACGGTTATACTTATCTCTATCGCGAAACCAGAGAAGAACGCTACCTGGATCAGGCCATGCATATCGCTGATTTTCTGATCAACCATCCTAAAATGCCTAAAGATTTTATTCCTTACTGGGATTACGATGTTCCTGTACAGACTAATACGCCAAGAGATGCTTCAGCTGCCTGCATTATGGCTTCTGCATTAACCGAATTGAGTGATTTTGTAGATGCCGATACTAAAAAGAAATATATGGAAGTGGTAGAAAAGCAAATCCGGACACTCGCTTCTAATGAATACACGGCGAAGTTGGGCGAAAACGGAAATTTTATCCTGATGCACAGCACGGGAGCATTTCCCTTTAAATCAGAAGTAGATGTGCCCTTAACCTATGCAGATTATTATTATGTGGAAGCGCTTAGTCGTTTGAAGAGAAGATTGTAAGCCTGGATAGTCGTCATTGCGAGAAGGCTTTTCAGCCGACGAAGCAATCTTTATGGTAAAAATCATTAGCATGATAGATTGCTTCGTCATTTCGACCGCAGTGGAGAAATCTTTGAACTATGTAAGATTTCTCCATTTCGCTGCGCTTCAGTCGAAATGACGGCGATTCTTTAAATCTGTCATTGATAGCGACAAGCTAAACTTCAACGTAACAAATCCGAAAGGAATTGCAATTTATGATATCCACGCTTAACGGTGGCGATGATAACACTTATTTTAGCTGCATCCCTTCGCTATTGATAGCTGTCAGCTGAAACTGGAAAGAAATTGATAGATGGGAAATTTAAACGATCATTAGAAAACCAAAAAGAATACCTGCGTATGCATTTCGACCTTAAGGATATCCGGAAAATCTTCTGTTTGCTGCTTTTTTTTTCAGCCTTTTTGCTGAATAATGCCGCTGCAATTGATATTTCCAGGTATCGTTTCCATGTCATGCCCGAAACATCATATTATAGTGGTATTCAGAGCATCACCAAAGATAGCTTGGGACGCATGTGGTATACTGGTCCGGATGCTGTTTTTATGTATGACGGGAACAGTTTTTATCAGCTAAATGACCTGGCCTCGAAGAGCAATCCAAAGGTAAAATGGGCTTACGGTTCTTTGGTGACGGATAAAAAGGGTGGATTATTTTTGGGCACTAATCATGGTTTATTGAAGTTTAACTATGGGCAATTTAATTTTGAACTGGTTCTCCCTGGAAAAATCCGCTCTATTTGTCTCCATAATGATGGCAATTTATACATGCTCTCTGGCGACAGTTTATATATATCTGGCCTGGAGAAAAAGGTTTTTAAGAAAATCAAACTTCCTACAAACAGGTATTTTGACAGTGTGATCAGCCTGAAAGGAAATATTTATCTCTCTCAGGAGAATTTACTTTACAGGTTCGATACCAGAACAGCACGCTTTTCGGTTTTCACCAATCTGGGTCAAACCTCCTTTGTGGTAAATGATGCTGTAGCCTATGGGGGCGATTATTATTTCCTTACCCAGCGGGGTGGTATTTTCGTGACCGACGCCAAAGGGGTAATCAAAAAAAACATTCCGGTTACAGGACCGGGGTTCCAGACCACGATTGCCAAAAAAATCTTTATTGACCAAACGGGCATCATGTGGATAGCCACACAGTCTGGACTGTTGCTTTATGATCCGCAAATGCAGATCAGCAAGCTGCTCAAAATGAACCCGAACGATGCTTTTTCATTGCCCAATAACTCGATATGGACCATTTACGGAGACCCTGACCAGGGGGCATGGATTGGTACTTATGGTGGCAAAATTGCTTATTGTTCACTTTATGATGCATACGTTCGTTATTTCACCACCAGCCCGGGCGGACTCAACCATCCCATCGTAAGTGGTTTTCAGGAAGACGATATGGGCAATGTATGGATTGCTACAGAGGGCGGTGGACTCAACTATTGGAACCGGAAGGATGACAGCTTCCGCCATTTTACCAAAGCCGAAGCCAATTCCATCAACTCCAACATGGTTAAGCGCTTAAAATTTGATTCCGATCGAAAAAAATTGTTTATTTCCTCTTTCAATGGAGGTATTTCTGCCTATGAAATAGCGACAAAGCGTTTTAGTAACCTCAACATCCTTTTACCCGGAAGCGGGCAGCCTTTAACCGTGTATGATTTTGTACGGGATGCCGGGGGAACCTGGTGGATGACCGATCCGGATAAAAACTTTTTCCACCGCAAACGGAACGAGGCAGTAGAAACCGAAATGGTTAAACTGATTGCTGCAAACGGCCAGGCGCTGGATGTAGAAATTGAAGCCATTTCGCTTGATCAGCAGCAGCATCTTCGTCTGGTTACGCATCAGGGGTTGTACATTGCAGACCCGCAAACGCTTAAAGTGCTGCATCATTATGTGATCAAAGATGGTCCTTATGCGGTAAATCACCTGGGTTGCTACTATGAGGCATCAAATGGAGACCTCTGGCTTGGTACTTCGGGAAGAGGTGTAAATCTTTTAAAGAAAGACGGACGCTATCTTAACTTTAACAGTACCAATGGCTTTTCTCCTAAAATTGTTTTTGGTATTCTGGAAGACGATATTTCCGGAAATATCTGGTTTAGCACCAACGATGGGCTGTTCTTTTTCGATCAGAAAGCGCAGAAGTTTGAAAAAGCCAGATTTTATAAAGCAAATAGTTGCGGTTCTTTCTATCTAAGGTCAGCCTATAAGACCAAAAAAGGAGAGCTATTGTTTGGGGGGACCAACGGATTTGTACTTTTTGATCCGCAATACCTCAATAAAAACATTCAGAAACCGAGGGTATTTTTTACCAGCTTATTAGTTAACAACCAACTGGTAAGCAATGTAACGCAAGATTCACCTTTAAGCAAAGATATTTCCACATTAAGCAATCACGATGAGGGAAAAATAAAACTTTCCAGTCACCAGTCTAATATAGAAATCCGTTTTTCGTCAAACAGCTATTTATCGGCAGATAAAAATCAGTTTTCTTATCGCATGCTTGGCTTAAACGATAAATGGATGAAGCTGAACCCTAATCAACAAGCTGTTCAGTTCTTTAATTTACCAGGCGGAGATTATGTTTTTGAGATCAAGGCCTCCAACAATGACGGGCTTTGGGGCGACGAAATTTCAAGGCTTTATTTCCATGTCAACCCGCCATTTTTCCTCTCCTGGTGGGCTTACTCCATTTACACTTTAATTGTGCTGGGCCTCTTATTCTTCATCATGCGGTATTATACCAATAAGAAAGTTTTTAAGGAACGACTGGCTTTAGAAGCACTTAAAGAACAGAACATGCGGGATTTGAACCAGGCGAGAACTGATTTTTTTACCAATATTTCCCACGATCTTAAAACTCCGCTTACCCTGGTGCTTGAACCACTGAAGCAGTTAAAAGAAACCGTTCAGAAAAATGACCATGCAGCGGGCTATATGCAATTAATTGAGAAAAATGTGGCGCGGATACAGCGTTCAATTAGTCAGTTACTTCGTTTCCGGGAAATAGAAAGCCAGAAAATAACCCTAAATCCACAGCTTGGCGATTTCGTCAGTTTTGTACACGATGTTTTTGGACTTTTTGAACTCTATGCAAACAAAAAAGAAATAGAAACCAATTTTACTGCTCATGCAGACCATTTGTTTGTGGCTTTCGATTATGATATTATTGAAAAAATCCTGACCAATCTTTTCTCTAATGCCTTAAAGTACACCTCTGGTAAAGGCTATGTAGGCGTAAGGATTTATCAATCTACAGCCGAGGAACAGTCGAGGTTAGCTATTGAGCCGGATCTCCTTGAAAGAGAATACATATCTGTTGAAGTGTTAAATACCAGTATAGGCTTTTCGGAAGAGCAGATTGCTACACTATTTACCTCCTTTAACCGTTTGTCATCTTATCGCCCTACTTTTGAAGAAAGTTCGGGTCTTGGCCTGGCCATTGTGAAGGAACTGGTTGATGCCATTGGGGGAAAAATCTGGATGGTAAATAAAACCAATAAAGTTTCATTTACGATGATGCTCCCGTTTAAAAAAGAAGCAGGATCTGGTGATATGCAGTCGAACGTGTACGACTATACCATATCCGAAATTGATGAAATCCTTTTGGAAGCCGAAGAACCTGATCTATCTCCAAAGCATGCCAGGAAATCGACCAGCATTTTGTTGATTGACGATGATCCTAACCTGCGGAACTACCTGGAACGCCGCTTGTCTGAAAAGTATAATGTCTATCTGGCCAGCGATGGTCATGAAGGCATTATTAAAGCCGAAAAAATATACCCTCAACTCATTATTACCGACCTGATGATGCCAAACACCAATGGGTTTGAGGTATGTAACCACTTGCGGCAGAACTTTAAAACCAGCCACATACCCATCATCATGATTTCGGGTATGGGTGATGTAAACCAGAATAAAACCAAAGCGCTTGAACATGGCGCAACCGTTTTTATTGATAAACCTTTTGAAGTGGAATACCTGGTTCAGCAGATGGATACCATTTTGAAAAACCAGCAGGAAATGAGGGAAATGTACAGCAAGCGGCTCGTCGTAGATCCGGCTAAGGTAACCATTACTTCAATGGATGAGGAATTGCTGGTTAAGGCCATGAAGTTTATTGAGCAGCATATGGCCAATCCCAATTACTCGGTAGACGATTTTGTTTCGGATATGAATACCGGAAGAACAATCCTGTACCAAAAGATCAATGACATTGTTGGCATGTCGATCAAAGAATTTATTCTAAACATCCGGCTTAAAAGAAGTGCCTACTTATTGGAACATGCAGATTTGACCGTGGCAGAAGTGGCTTATCAAACCGGATTCAACAATGCCAAATATTTTAGTGTATGCTTTAAAAAACAATTTGAAACCAGTCCGTCTGAATATAAAAAACGCTTTAGTACAGAGAATAATGCCGTTTAAGAAATTATTGCCGAGCATGCAGACAATTACACTGTTAAAGCACTCTCATTAACCAAATAAAACCTATGAAGCACTTGAAATTTTTTCTTATTATTTTATCTACAACCACGATATTATGCACACTGCAGGGGCAGGAAGCTTTTGCGCAACATCGGCTAAAGGGGATGCATCCGCAACAGCAGATCGATTTTGTTAAAAAACAGCTTAAAGCCAAAAAAGAACCTTATCTATCAGCCTATAAAGCTTTGTTGGTCAAGGCAGATTCAGCTTTACTGGTCACACAACATGCGGTAGAAGATTTCAGTATTCCGGGTTTTTATGTTGATAAGGAAACCCATCGCCGAACTTCACGGGCGCTTCAGGTGGATGGCTTTTCGGCATACAGCTGTGCCTTAGCATATCAGCTGAGTGGAAAAACAAAATATGCAGATAAAGCCATTTATTTTCTGAATGCCTGGGCAACGGTCAATAAAAAATATTCTCAACTGGATGGTTCACTGGTGATGTCGTATTCTGGTACTGCCTTGATGATCAGTGCCGATTTGCTCAAAGATTATAAAAGATGGCAGCCTAAAGAGGTAACACAATTTCAATGGTGGACTAAAAATGTATTTCGTGCTGCGGCAAACAACATCCGGTACCGGAACAACAATTCTGGCGATTGGTCTCGTTTGGCTTCTATCCTGGCAGACACCTACCTGGAAGACCGGGAAGATATGCAGCAAAACATAACCTTAATCAAAAAAGACCTTTTCGATAAAATTGCTCCGGATGGACATTTGGTGGAGGAAGTAAAACGACAGGGAAAAGGCATTTGGTATACCTATTTTTCTCTGGCACCGCTTACCGCATCCAGCTGGATCATTTATAATCAGACAGGTGAGAATCTCTTTGAAGCATCGCGCGATGGGGCATCATTCAAAAAAGCACTTGATTATCTTTTTTACTACAATCAACACCCCGAAGAATGGAAATTTTTCAAAAATCCGGATACAGGTAGTGTGCATACCGTAACAGGTTTCTGGCCGGCCAACTTACTGGAAGCGATGAATGGCATTTATCCTTCGCCGCAATTTGATGATTATCTTGCACCATATCGCCCCATTATGTATACCACACACGATTATGCCTGGACATTTCCAACCCTTATGCCCTTACGATTAAACGGATACCAATAAATTATTCCCCATGAAAAAATATCTAATTAAATTATTATTGCCGGCCTGTGCTTTTTGCATCAGCTTATCGGGAGTAGCCCAACAAACAAAAAATCCTAAGCCTCCAGCGCTCCATTCAGGGGGTTACAAACTGGTATGGGCCGAAGAATTTAATAATAACGGCGCACCTGATCCGGCTAACTGGACTTACGAACTCGGATTTGAACGCAATGAAGAATACCAATGGTACCAAAAGGAAAATGCAAGGTGTGAAAACGGCAAACTAATTCTGGAGGCCAAAAGAGAAAAAAAGGCAAACCCCAATTTTAAGGAAGGAAGCAGCGACTGGAGAAAGCGTAGGCGGGAAGCGGATTACACTTCAGCCAGCATCAAAACCCAGGGGTTACATAGCTGGCTTTATGGCCGTTTTGTCATGCGCGGTAAAATAGATATCCGGGACGGCATCTGGCCAGCCTGGTGGACGCTGGGAACAAAAGGATCCTGGCCTGCAACCGGTGAAATCGATATGATGGAATATTACCGGAAAAAACTGCTCGCCAATATCGCCTTTATGGATGCAAACCGAAAAGATGCCTGGTTTAGCACAGAGAAAAATATCGATTCCCTTGGCGGTCAGGCATGGGCAGATCAATTTCATATCTGGCGAATGGATTGGGATGAAAACAGCATCGCACTTTATGTAGATAACCAGCTTTTAAATAAAGTGTCATTAGACCGGTTGGTCAACCAGGATGGTACCAATATTAATCCTTTTAAACAACCGCATTATATGCTGCTCGATTTGGCAATAGGGGGTAAACAAGGTGGAGATTCTTCTCAAACCACCTTCCCGGCCAGGTTTGAAGTGGATTATATAAGGGTTTATCAAAAATAACCAATTAAGAAATGAAAAATATGAATTTAAAACGACTGCTTCTGATCCTGGTATTTAGCTGTTACGGCGGACTTAGTGCTTTTTCAGGTGAAACACCTTTAAAAACTGATTCGATTCTGGAAACCGCAAACATTTTTAAAACGATGCAGCGGGTGGCAGACTGGCAATTAAATACCTGGAAGAACAAAGGGTTTAATCATAGAAAAGCAGATTGGACCAATGGTGCCTGTTATACCGGTATTTTTGCTTTCGGCAACCTGCGGGGCAACGAACGCTACTTGCAGACGCTGGTTGATATTGGAAATGATTTGGGCTGGAATACGGGGCACTTGCGCTTTTATGCAGATGATTATTGTATAGGACAAACTTATGCGCAGCTTTACAGTAAATTTAAGCAGAAAAAGATGATTGCTCCTTTTATTTTACAGGCCGATAGTATCATCAGCCAGCCACACGACGAACCTTTGAACTGGAAAAATAATATCCAGAAAAGGGAGTGGGCCTGGTGCGATGCCCTCTTTATGGGGCCGCCTTCGCTTGCTTATTTAAGTACGGCTACCCGAGATGAAAAGTATCTGAATACAGCTGTTAAATTGTGGTGGAAGACAACCGGATTTTTATATGACCCTTCGGAGAAGCTATTTTTCAGAGATGAGAGTTTTTTCAACAAAAGAGAGAAAAACGGGCAAAAGATATTCTGGTCAAGAGGTAATGGATGGGTATTGGCCGGCCTGGTAAGGGTGTTGGAGAATATGCCAAAAAATCATCCGGATAGAAATAAAATGATTCAGCTTTATAAGGATATGGTATCCAGAGTAGCAGGATTACAACAGCCAGACGGCAGCTGGCATGCTTCGTTATTGGATCCTGCAAGTTTTCCGGTTAAAGAGATGAGCGGGACCGGCTTTTTTTGCTATGCCATTGCCTGGGGTTTAAATCACCATATTTTAGACAAGCAACAATACCTTCCTGTGGTAGAAAAATCATGGAAAGCCATGGTTTCTGCCGTACATGAAGATGGGATGCTGGGTTATGTACAACCCATTGGCGCAAGTCCGGATGCGGTAAATGCCAATAGTACTGAGGTGTATGGCGTTGGTGCATTTTTGCTGGCGGGAACACAATTGTATGAATATATGAAGAAAGTAAAATAGACGATTATGAGTATTAATATGAAACTACAGTTCTCGACTTTAATTAAGTTGAGCATGTATTCCCTTTTGCTGGTTTGCCTGGCCGCAAATGTTTTTGCGCAAAGCCGGCAAGATACCTTACGTTTATTTATTATAGGGAACAGTTTTTCTCAAAATGCATCTGCCTTTTTGCCGCAACTGGCAAAAGAAAGCGGAAAAACGCTCATCATCGGACGTGCTGAACTTGGTGGACATTCACTTGAGCAGCATTGGGGTTATGTAGAAAAAGCAGAAGCCAATGCTGATGACTCCAAGGGAAAACCTTACGGCGGGAAATCATTAAAAATGTTGTTGGGTGAAGGAAAATGGGACATGGTTACGATTCAGCAGTATTCTTATCTTTCGGCAGACTCCTCAACCTACTATCCCTATGCCAGCAAACTTATTGCTTATGTGAAAGCATTGCAACCCCAGGTGCGTATTGTTATCCATCAAACCTGGGCTTACCGTACCGATGCAAAGAAATTTGGGCGTATAGCCGAAGGTAAAACTGCCATGAACCAGCAGGAAATGTGGCAGAAATCACGTGCGGCTTATCACTTATTGGCTAAGCGGATTAATGCTCCGATTTTACCGGTGGGTGATGCTTTCCAAATTGTAGCCAATGACAGGAAATATGGTTTTAAACCTGATCTTTCATTTAATTATGAGCATCCGACAGCCCCAAGTCTCCCTGATCAGACCCATTCGATCAATGTGGGTTACTATTGGAATAAAAAAGAGCTCGTATTCGATCCGAACCATGCCAATGATGCGGGGAAATACCTTGGCGGATTAATCTGGTATGGGATGTTGTTTAATGATTCGGTTAAGCATATCAAATTTAAGCCTGAAAGTGTTTCTGAAGAGTTTGCGAAATATCTTCGTACAGTGGCGGCTAAAATCATCGCAAAAACGAATCGATAAAATAACTGCAGATACTAAACTTTAGTCCGCTTGGGTTATTTTTTTTTGTAAAACACAAACTTTCTAAAAAATAAACTGCAGAAATTACTCCTGCGTACAAAAACAAACCATTTCCGTACAAAAGTGAACCCTCCAAAGCAGATAAGCATATAGATTTGTGTTAACCAAATAATAAACCTAAATATGATGACAACCTATTTCTTAACCATTCCCCTTTCTGAAATTGAGGAAAACACAAAATCTGAATTACGGGCGATACTATTAAAAAAGCCTTTCAACCTGACTGGCTTTTCCTGACCCGAGGTTTAGCATAAAACTGGAATCAACCCTTTTAATGCTTTTCCATCTCCATTTTTAATTCGGCGATAAACCTGCACCCTTTTGGGGAATTGATGAGGACGCATCTGCGTGTCCTGGAGATTTGTATTGCTCAAAAAAGCAGAAATATTAAAAAAAGATAATTCTAACCATATCCAAGATAGATGATAAAAAACATAAACCTAAGGTCCAAAGGCTGGCTTCTTTTGGTTGCTGCATTTTGGTGTAAGGCCCAGGCATTGCCGGCCAGGCCCATGAAAATTGCCGTCAGCTTCGTTGCCAAACGCCCTGCAATGCGGTTTCAGGAAATCACCGGAACCGTTAAAGATGAGAAAAACCAGCCTATTCCAGGTGCAACCATCAGAATAAAGGGTACCACTACGGGTGTCCAGACCGATCTGGATGGAAAATATAAAATCAATGTTAATCCTGGGCAGGTACTTGTGTTTTCAACCATTGGGTTCGAAAGCAAAGAAGTTACCATAGGGGCTGCTAGTGTAATCAACATCACGCTGGTCTCCGCAAGCAGTTCGCTCAGTGAAGTAGTGGTAAATGGTTATTCTACACAAAGAAGATCAGCCGTTACTGCTGCCATCAGTACTGTTTCGGGCCAGGATTTATTGAAGGCGCCGGTAACGAATGTCAACAATGCTTTGGCCGGTCGCGTGCCTGGCCTGGTGGTGCAGCAAACTTCCGGACGTCCGGGAATTAACGGTGCTGCTTTGTATATCCGCGGACAGGTTTCGCCCTCAGCTACAGCGCTTATCATTGTGGATGGTGTGGAAAGGACCTCTTTCGGTGATATTGATCCCAATGAAATTGAAAGCATAAACATACTGAAAGATGCCTCATCTACCGCACTATATGGTTTGAAAGGTGCTAACGGTGTGTTTGTAGTGACTACCAAAAAGGGAGTGGAGGGACCGGCAAGGGTCACATTTTCCGGTAATCTGGGCATCATCAGTGCCACCTCCCGTCCTGAAATTCTGGGCGCTTATGAAAGTGCTATGCTGTTAAGTGAGGGGCAACGCAACGTGGGTGAATCCAGAACCTTTACCGATGAGGATTTAGCGATTTTTAAGGCCGGAAACGGTAATCCATTACTTTATCCGGATGTGCAATGGTACGATGAACTGGTTAAAGACCATTGGATGCAGAACCAGCAAAACCTTACGATATCAGGTGGCAGTGATAAGGTGAAATACTTTACCTCATTTAGCCATATGCGCGAGGAAGGAAACTTTAAGGAATTTAAAACACCACTGGATTATTCAACTTCCCCGAGCTACAGCCGTTACAATTTCAGGGCCAGGGTAGGCATAGACCTGACCAAAACCACTAATTTTGAGGTGAACCTTGCCGGCAGGAACGAACACCGTTACAGTCCGGCGGGTATGAGCGAATATAACGATCCTGCGGGGGTAGTGAGTAACGGTATTGAAGGGCTTGTGGGCCGGGCTTTGAAAATGCCTTCATGGGCAGCTCCGTTCTTTAAGGAATACATCAACTCCGATGATCCCCGGATTATTGCCCTGGATGGAAACTATAACCATATCGTAAATTATGGATTGGGCGGGGTAAATGCTTTCAATCCTTACGCCTTACTCACTTATGGTGGATATGCCTTTACCGATAACAATATTGCCGAATCGATTTTCACCGTAAAGCAAAAACTTGATTTCTTAACACAGGGCCTGAGTTTTAAGGCCCAGTTTGGCTACGATGCCACCCAATTATCAGGAAAGTTGCAGCGTGGAAGTATCGGCTATCTGGAACTCAACAGGGCTACGTTGGCACTAACACCTGTGGGTGGTACCTATAACGATTTTTTTGGGGCGCCTGCCTATTCAAGAAGTGGTTTTACCAAAACGAATCTGCAATTGTTTTTAACCTATGGCAGATCGTTTGGCAAACATAACATCAGTGCCAATCTAATCGGTCAGCGCGAACTGCAGGGCTCAGCTGCGGCTGCCGCGCCTTATGCCAACCAGGGAATCATTTCGGAGGCTACTTATAACTATGGAAATAAATACTTTCTAACAGCCAGTGCAACCTACAACGGTTCAGAGAATTATGCCAAGGGTTATCGCTACGGCTTTTTTCCTGCAGCAACCTTGGGTTATAATCTTGCCAATGAGGAATGGATGAAAAAATTTACCTGGATCAGCATGTTTAAAATCAGAGGTTCGATTGGAAGGGTAGGGATTCCAAGTCCCGGTACAAGCCGTTTCTATTATCAGAACAGGTTTGGCGCCGGATCAAACGTAGTATTCGGAAATCCGAACAGTAACTTTAGCGCGCCTACCTATACCCAGTTACAATATGGCAATCCGTTTATCACCTTTGAGGTGTCTTTAAAACGAAATATCGGACTTGATCTTTCTTTATTCAAGGATAAACTGAACATCACTGCTGACCTTTTTGATGATGAGCGTTCGGATATTTTGACCACCCGTTCGGCAACCAGTTTTGCAACTTACGGCGCCACCGTGCCAAGTACCAATTATGGTGTCAATTACAACCACGGATATGAACTATCAGCAACTTACCGGGATAAGGTTAAGGACTTTACCTATTCCTTTACGGCCAACCTGAGTTATGCCAGAAATGAGCGCAGGGTATTGGATGAAGCACCTGGTCTTACCGAAAATCTGCGGGTGTCGGGCAAGCCGATTGGTACCTATTTTGGATACCATGTACTCGGTTTTTATGCAGATCAACAGGATATTGATAGCAGTCCGCTGAACAAAATTACAGCTTATCCTTCTATACCCGGCGATTTTAAATATCAGGATGTTAACGGCGACGGAATCATTAATAACCAGGATGTAATCGCCATCGGGCATCCTAATATTCCGGAATACAATGCAAGTCTGAATATGCAATTTGGGTATAAGGGATTTCAATTATCGGCACTTTTTAATGGGGTAACGAATGTGAGTTCAAACGTGGTGTTTCAAAGTGGCGGCCTTAACCAGTATTATGCACCGATGTTAAACAGATGGACGCCAGGCAATACCAATGCCAGCTGGCCGGTAATCCGTCCGGGACTGAATGCAAATCCCAATGAAAGCTTAAACGACTTTATACTGCAAGATGCTTCTTACATCAAATTACGAAATGTGCAGTTCAGTTACAGTTTGCCTAAAAAATGGGTTAATAGAATTCGTTTAAATGGCCTGACCGTATTTGTTAGCGGCCAGAACTTAATCACCTGGACAAATTTTTATGGCATCGATCCTGAAAACAGCTTATCGGGAAATGCCTATGCCTCTTCTATTGCCACGATTCCCACCACTAAGGTTTTCAATTTCGGCCTCAATTTATCACTATAATCAAAGGTTATTATCATGAAAAAATTCATATATCTTTTGTTTTCATTTGTTCTCTGTATTGCTTATTCCTGCAAAAAGGATTTTTTACAGCGTGATGTGGGTATTCAGAGCGACCTTGAAGAAGTTTTTAAAGACCCCTTAACGGCTTCCCGTTTTGGCGATTTTACCTATACTTTTTCCATTTCGGATTATGGCCGCCTGAGCGGATATAAAGGAATGACCTCGCAATTTACAGATGAGTCTATTGCCAACAATGGTCAGATCGAGGTGGCGGCGATGAACAGTGGCCAGTTTCTGGATCCGGGAGCTTCTGATGTGACAGGCATTTACGCTCAAATGTACCGTGGAATCAGAAATGCAAACCTGATGCTGGCCAATATGGATAAAGTTCCCTGGACCGATCTTTATAATCCTAATTATATCAAAGGTGAGCAACTATATCTCCGCGCTTACTTCTATTTCGAGTTGTTAAGGCGTTTTGGAGGGATCGTGATATTAACCCAGCCACAAGACTTTACAGAAGCTTCTACAGACCTTCCGCGTAGCAGTTATGCAGAAACATTTGCTTTAATTTTAAGTGATCTGGAACAGGCCCTTACGCTGTTGCCACTAACCAACGCCGACTGGCCCAATCCGGCAGCACAATCTAACCGGGCTACGGGGGCTGCGGTTATGGCGCTTAAAGCAAGAGCCCTGCTCTTCGATGCCAGTCCGTTAAATAATCCGGAAAATGATTTGGCGAAATGGAAAAAAGCCGCAGAGGCATCAAAGGCAATTATGGACCTGAACAAATTTTCACTGGAACCCAATTACGCCAATGTGCTTACGGTAGCAAACTCTAACGAATACATCCGGATCTGGCCCCGTGGCGGCCGTGGATTTATTGGTACTTATCTGAGCGATTTTTTGATCCCTACAAGTTATGGAGGGGCACAATCTAACCTTTCACCTGTTCAGAATCATGTTGATCTGTACGAAATGGCCAATGGCAAACCCATTACCGACGCCACCTCAGGATACAATCCGCAAAATCCTTACCTCAACAGAGATCCGCGGTTTTATACGAACATCCTTTATAATAATGCCACCTGGCAGGGGCGGGCGGTGCAAACCTGGCAATCTGAACCCAATGCCCAGGGTATTATCACTTACGGAACCGATATCAGTACGGCCACTTCAATAACCAAAACTAGTTATTACCTGAAAAGGCTCTGGCCGGAGGCTTCACGTTCGGGCTCAACCGCATCAGCATTATTGAATTATGTTTTTTACAGATATGCAGAAGTCCTGATCAATTATGCCGAGGCTTTAAATGAAGAATCAGGGCCAAGCGCAGAAGTATACAATGCGGTAAATGCCATTCGCCTGCGCGCTAAAATGCCGGTTTTACCAGCTGGTCTCAGCCAGGCCGAAATGCGCGAACGCATCAGAAACGAAAGGGCCATCGAGTTCGCTTTCGAAGATATGCGCTGGTGGGATATCCTTCGCTGGAAAAAAGGGGCTGAAATTGTGGCCCAGCCAATGAAGGCCATGAAAGTGGTTAAAAATGCCAACGGTTCTTTCAGCTATAGTGTGATCGAATTGCCTGCATTTAAAAAGGTATTTAATAACAATATGTATTTATATCCTATTCCCCGGGCAGAAATGAATAAGACCAGTGGTGCATTGAAACAGAATCCGGGATGGTAGTGATTGGGTTGTACATCAATTTTAAAAGATAAGAAATGACAAGATATATTAAATGTTCGGGCGTTATGCTGTGCATCATCAGCTATCTGCTTACCTGCACAGCCTTTGCACAGACTAACGGTAAGCAGGATACCGTCAGGGTTAGGAAAGCTAACCGCACAGACTCGACAGATAAATTAATAGAAATTCCGTTTGCTACACGCAGCCGGGAAGAATTGAATTATGCCCAGAGCTCGCTTCGCTATAATCAGCTTACGCAAGTACCGATCAGTAACCTTTCTGGTTTACTGGCGGGGAGGTTAAGTGGCTTTTTATTCAGGTGGACAGGTAATCAGCCGGGCGGTGGAAACGTGTCCTATCAAATCCGCGGAAAATCATCGTATGCGCAAGGCGCTACGCCAGCTTTTCTTGTTGATGGAATTGAACGTGATTTCGAAGATATGGATATCAGCGAAATTGAAAGTGTAACCGTATTAAAAGATGCTGCTGGTTTAAACTGGTATGGCCTGAATGGAGGAAATGGCGCAATTTTGGTCACCACAAAAAGAGGTAAAATAGGAGAGAACCTGATTTCTTTTGATGCTCAGGGCGGTTTTCAATCTGCCGGCAACCTCATCAAACCCTTAAATTCGTATGATTTTGCTACTTTATACAATCGGGGCTTAACCAATGCGGGCCAGGCACCGGCCTATAACGATGCAGCGCTTGATGGTTATAAAAACCATACCAACCCCTACCTCTATCCGGACAATAACTACTTAGAACGCTTTCTGGGCAAAAGAGCAGCTACACAAAGGTACGCGCTTACCTTTAGCGGAGGGAGCAACAGGGTACGTTATTTCAGTTCCGTGAGTTACTTTAACCAGCAAGGCCTTTTGAAGGAAACGGAAACGCCCAATTACGATTCTAATTATGGCTATAAACGTTATAATTTCCGCATCAATTTAGATTACGATGTAACCAAAACACTTACACTTACGTTGTTGGCAGGTGTAAGGAGTGAAGTGCGTAATGATGTTGGCGATGGCACCAGCACAGTTTTAAGTAACCTGTATAATTTGCCGCCAAACGCCTTTCCGATTTTAAATGCAGATGGATCTTACGGCGGAACCTCCCTCTTTCAAAGTAATCCCCTGGGCCAGTTACAGTCTACAGGATTTTCAAGAACCACCACCAATATTTTGCTCGCCAGCATCATGGCCGATCAGAAAATGGATTTTATCACGAAAGGCCTTTCGGCTAACTTATTCTTTTCTTATGATGGTTATGGTAATTATGGCGACGGGTTATCTCAGAATTATGCAGTTTTCAATCAAACCGTTACGCCTGTACAAACTTATCGTACGCCGGCAGTTATTGCTTACCGTACTGCAGCTTTCCAAACCAATACCAAAAACAATGAACTCTGGTTTGGCTTAGATTACAACAGAACCTTTGCTACAGATCATCAGGTAAAGGCAAACGTAAGGGCGCAACAATATGTAAGTGCTGCGGTAGACCGTTTGGATTACCGTTCACGGATGATTGTAGGGCGGGCAGATTACAGTTTTAAGCAACGTTACCAGTTGGGATTTACAGGAAGTTACTCTGGATCTGAAAACTATGCGCCTGGAAGACGTTTTGGTTTTTTTCCGGCAGTATCGGCAGGGTGGTTGATATCCAAAGAAGATTTCATGAAAGATGCTTCCGTAATCAGTTACCTGAAACTGCGCGGATCTTATGGTCGCTCGGGTAATATCGGCCCAACTTATGATGCCAATGGCAATGTGGTCAGGCTGCCATACCGTACGCTCTTTACCAGAGATGCAGGGCCATTTCTGGGTTCTACTTTTTCTACGTCAACCACGGCCAGGCTGGTAAGCCCTGCAGGTAACCCCTTAACCACCTGGGAAAAAATTGACCGCTTGAACCTGGGTACAGACGTAGATTTTTTTAAAGGCGCACTTTCCTTCTCTGTTGATTATTTTGATGAAAAACGAACGGATATCCTTGGTCCTGCAAACTTACCTGGGATTCTTGGGATAGCCATTGCGCAGGTAAATTCGGGCAAGGTAAGCAGCAAAGGATTCGATGCCAGCGGAACTTTCCATAAAAAAATTGGCGAAGTGCTGATCAGTACCAACGCCAACTTTACCTATGCTAAAAATATCATTTTGGAAAGAACGGAAAACGTACTCCCTAACCAGTCTACTATAGGCCGGTATGTGAATGGCGGAAATTATTACATCGCTGAAGGTATTTTTCAGAGCCAGGCAGAGATTAATGCCAGTCCGAAGCAAACCCTTTCGAGCCTTGTGGTTCCGGGCGATCTGAAATACAGGGATGTGAACAACGATAACGTCATCGATGCCAACGATGCCATTTCCAGCGACTATACCGATATTCCGAAAATATATTATGGCTTCGGTTTTAATATCCGATATAAACAGTTTGATTTAGGCGCACAGTTCCAGGGCGTTGCTGGCAGAACTGTAGATGTCTCTGACATTGTATATGCAGGTCCGAATGGCTTAAATCAGCTCAGTTTAGATAGCTGGACCCCTGCCACAGCAGCCACGGCAAAATATCCCCGTATCGCAATATCAGATAATGGAAACAACACGGCCAACTCCACCTTTTGGTTGTATTCAGGGAATTTTTTAAAACTTAGGTCTGCTGAAATTGGATACAGTACGCCACAAAGCCTTAACCAGCACCTACGTTTTAAAGGCGCGAGGATCTTTGTAAGTGGTAATAATATTTTCTCGATTTCCAAACTCGGAGAACTGGGTATTGATCCCGAAACCCCCAATGCAGGTCGTTTTTCCTCTTACCCTTACGTAAAAACCTTTGCGGTAGGCTTAACTGTTAAATTTTAACTCAAAATGAGTATGAAAAAGAAAATATATGTAATGCAAATGGTACTGGCGGTTTTGCTAATGAGCTTTACTGCCTGCAAGGATGAATTTTTTGAGCCCTCGTACAGTGAGGGGCCTGTTAATGAAGACGCGATCTGGAATACCGACAGACGCGTGCGGGAGTATTTAAACAACGGTTATAATTACATGCTTGCCCGATACAATGTTGATGGCTCAGGAGCATTAATGGCCAGCGGAAGTGATGAAGCAGTTAACTCAAACTTAAACAGCAATGTGAACATTTTTAATAATGGTAACTGGAGCAGTTTAAGGACTTTTGATGAGCAATATACCAATCTTTATAACGGTTTATGGGTAGTCAATACTTTCCTGGAGCGATCGCCCACAGCAGTGATTTTTCCCGCAAGCGATCTTCGCGGACTAAGGGGAGAAGCGTTTTTTCTGAGGGGTTTATTACATTATGAGTTGTTTAAAAGATATGGGGGCATTGTTCTTGCCACCCGGTCCTTTTCACCGGTAGAAGACCTGAATATTCCACGCAATTCAGTTGATGATGTAGTCAGACAGATTGTTAAGGATTGCGACTCAGCCATCAGCCAGATTCCGGCAGCCTCCACAAAAGATTGGGATGCGGCCAATTACGGACGTGCCACAAAAGCTGCGGGAATGGCGCTAAAAGCCAAAACCCTGCTGGTTTATGCAAGCCCTTTATACAACACCGGCAACGATCTGCAACGCTGGCAAAATGCGGCCAATGCAGCAAAGGATTTAATCGACTTAAATAAACACAGCCTGTTAAGTACGGCTTTATTTCCAAGCCTGTGGGATTACACCAACACAGCAACCTCTTATAATAACGAGGTGATCTTCGCTACGCCGGCAAGCAATACGAATGCCATTGAAGCAAATAATGCGCCGATCAGCTTCACGGGCGGATTAGGCAGAACAAACCCTACCCAGAATTTAGTTGATGCTTTCGAAATGACCAATGGCAAAGCCATAACCGACCCTACATCAGGCTATGATCCACAAAATCCGTATGCGAACAGAGACCCGCGTTTAAACCAGTTTATCATTGTTAACGGCGCAAATTTTAAAACAGGAAGCTTGACACGGGCTGTAGAGACTTATGAAGGCGGACGTGATAACGTTCCTTCTAATGTAAACAGTACAAAATCAGGTTATTACCTGCGGAAATTTTTAAGTGGTAACGCTACTTACAACATTACAGGTACCACGAGCGTAAGAAGACCCTGGGTATTGTTTCGCTATGCAGAAATTTTACTGATTTATGCAGAGGCCCTGAACGAATTTGGAGGTCCGAACGCAGAAGTTTATAACGCGATAAATGCGGTGCGTAACCGTGCCGGAATGCCTGCACTTGCCGGGTTAACACAATCGCAAATGCGCGACAGGATTAAAAATGAACGGAGAGTGGAATTATGTTTTGAAGAACAACGGTTTTTTGATGTCCGCCGCTGGAAAGACGGGGAAAGTAATTTTAACGGAGCAGTTAGGGGGATGAAAATCACGAAGGTGGGTACTGCACTAACTTATAACCCTTTTGTAATTGAAAACAGAACCTTTAGCAGTAAAAACTACTGGTATCCTTTTCAGCAATCTGAAATTAATAAAGCCAGTAAACTTATTCAAAACCCAGGGTATTGATGATGTTGAACAGAATAAAATTCCCTGCTCATCAAGGCAGCTGGCGCGTCAGCAATCTGTTAAAAAAGGCTATGATCTGCTTAATTGGTCCAGTTTTTTTATCGGCTGGAGTGTATGCGCAGAAAACAGATCGGTTTATGGGAGAAATCGTTAACTATGACGAAAGTACCGTACCTGCCTATACTTTACCCGAGATACTGGTTACTGCAAAGGGCAAAAAGATTAAAAACGTCGCCATGTGGGAAAAGCAGCGCAGACCCGAACTTTTAGCCCTGTTTAAAGAACACGTTTACGGAAAAACACCAGACGGTTTTGATAGTTTAAAATTTGCGGTGGCTAATGAAAAAGCTGATGCTATGGATGGAAAAGCCCATTTGAAAGAAATAACAATTACAGCGTGGAATGATGGTCATTCAGTATCGTTTCCTGTTGTACTCTTTATTCCCAACAAACGAACAAAGCCCGCTCCGGTATTTTTATTGATCAACAACCGCAGTAGCAGGAATACGGATCCGGCGAGGATTGAAAAGAGTACTTTCTGGCCAGCCGAAATGGTCATAGACAGCGGTTACGCCATAGCTGCCTTTCATCATTCGGATGTAGCGCCTGATGGGAAGGATAGCTACCAGAACGGCATATTGAAACAGTTGTTTCCTGCAGAGCTGGAAACAGATAATGGCATGAAAGCCATTGGCGTGTGGGCCTGGGCAGCAAGCAGGGTAATGGATTACTTTAAAACGGATCAAGATATCGACTTTAACAGGGTTGCGCTGGTAGGGCATTCAAGAGGTGGCAAAACTGCTTTATGGTCTGCAGCCCAGGATCAACGCTTCGCCATGGTGTTTAGCAGCTGCTCAGGAAGTACGGGTGCAGCGCTGGCCAGACGTAAATATGGAGAAACCATCAGCCTGATCAATAAACAGTTTGGTTACTGGTTTAACAATAATTACAAAAAATATAGCAATGATGTAAACAACCTGCCTGTTGATCAGCATATGCTCATCGGCTTAATTGCACCGAGGCCAGTGTATACTACGAACGCTACGGAGGATCGCTGGGCAGACCCTTATGGTTCTTATTTATCATTGGTACATGCCAAACCTGTTTACGATTTATATGGTAGGAAAGTGACGCTTCCTGAAAATATGCCCGATGTGAACAAGCCAATCATCCATTCGGCTATAGGTTACCATTTCAGGGAAGGAAAACACGACCTCAATGTTTATGATTGGACAAATTTTATCCGCTTTGCCAATCACCATTTTAATCGATAAGGTTTACGTTTAACTTCCTTTTTATATATGATTGGCATTTTTCCTCAATTCCTATAGAGAAAAAAAGTTTAGTGTAAAGAAAATTTAGTGCCAGGTTCAAAATAGGTACCGAATTAATAGCAAAACCTCTAATCTAAAATTTAATATTTATTACTATGAAAAAACTCATTTTTGGGTGGACTGGAAAGGTAACGCTGCTTGCTCTTCTGGGGCTGCATTCGCTTTCCTGTTCCAAAATGGTGGAAGAAAATCTTTCACAAACTTTTGATAAGGGACCACAAAAATTGGCTGTTATTGCCAATAATGTGCTGATTAACCCGGTTTATAATAGTACTTCGGTGTTACGGAATCCATTAAATGGATGGGTAATGTATGGCAAACGAGATGCTACCGAAACGTATTGGGACAGTCAGTTTTTCGTGCCAGAACTGGGTGCCAATGTAAAGGCGATAGATTATGCCTCAGCCTGTTACATCCGGACCAGCTGGCGATCACTTAATCCAAGTCCGGGCGTTTATGCCTGGAGAGACCCCAACTCGCAGATCGGTAAACTCATCAACGGTGTTAAAACCAGAGGTTTGCCCATTGCATTCCGGATTGTGGTAGACGGGCGCGACCAGGGAGAAAATACCCCTGCCTTTGTATTCACGGCAGGCGCTCAATACTGGTTGTCAAATCCTGCAGTACCAGCACAGAAAACTCCTTTTCCCCAGGATCCAATTTTCAGGCAATATTACGCCACTTTTATTGAAGAACTTGCCAAAGACTTTAATGATCCGGTCCGCACCTCTTTTATTGATGCCTATGGTTTAGGCAAATGGGGTGAGGCCCATAATACCGTGTATGCCGCGCCAGGAGTATTAACAGCTGCACAAACAGAAACTGTAAAGGAAGAGGTACTGGACTGGATTATGGCGCTTTACAATAGGACTTTCACCAAAGTACCGCTGGTAATTAACTATCACCGGTTAATAGGTCATCCAACAAGCTGGGGTGCAGCAAACCCAAACAGTAACCAGTTACTGGTGAAAGCGATAAATCAAGGGTATAGCCTGCGGCATGATGCTTTTGCCATGACCGATTATTACCAAAGCTGGGAGAAAAACTTCGCAGCCACCTGGAAACATAAACGGCCGATTATTATGGAGGGGGGATGGATTGTGACCGGCACACACCGCTATTGGATCGATTCAAGCGGCCAATATCGCGAAGGACATCCTGAAGATGTAAGAAAGGCTGAATTTGAAAGATCGGCAGAAGCGGCTGTAAATATGATGGATTTCAGGGTTGGCGAAGTGGCTTCCTGGTTTCAAACCAGTTTTCCGTTGGTACAGCGCTTTAATGCAGAAGGAGGCTACCGGCTATATCCTGATCAGGTATCATTACCCAATGAAATTGCCAATGGGGCCACCGCTACACTAAGCCATCGCTGGAGAAATATGGGTTGGGGTTACTGCCCAAATAACATTCCGCAGTGGAATTATAAATATAAAGTAGCTTTTGCCATTCTGGATACCGCTGGTGTGGTTAAAAAACTTTTTGTAGATGAAAATGGTGAGCCCTCTAAGTGGCTGAAGGATAACCCTATGAGTTACAATTTTACCACAACGGCAATTAACCTGCCGGCTGGGAATTATAAATGGGGGGTGGCCATCATTGATAAAACAAATGCCAACAAACCAGGTATTGCACTGGCCGTAACCGGAACTTTTAAAAACGGCTGGTTGGAATTGGGTAATCTGCAGGTACAAGCCGAACCACCAATTGGTCAGACAATTAAACTAAAAGGTTCTAACAACCTGTTTGTTTCCGGTGAAAACGGTGAAGTAGCCATGAGATGTAACCGTGCGAGTGCTTCTGACTGGGAAAGCTTTACGATTGTTGATGCTGGTGCCGGAAAAATCGCGTTAAAAAGTATGAACAAATATGTATCTTCAGAAAATGGTGCTGCAACCGGGATCACCTGCACCCGCACAAGCATTAGCGATTGGGAAAAATTTGACTGGGTGGTAAACGCAAATGGAAAAATCTCCCTTAAAGGAAATAATGGTAAATACATTTCTTCAGAGAACGGCCAATCGGCAATGAAATGCAACAGGGCTACTATTTCTGGCTGGGAAATGTTTTCACTGGAATAATTGCTGAGGGAAAATTTTTAAGCATATTAAAGTTTTAAGATAATGGGTTGCTCTTGATGGAGCAGCCCTAATTTTTTTGGGAGTTTGAAAAATTGCCTGTTTAAATAAATTCATCAGAAAAAATGGTTCGAATTACGCACCGTTACCGATCCAAAACGCTCTTTAAGATATCTTAAAGGGCGTTTTTCAATTTAGGCTATTTTGAAATCATTGAATTGAGTAAATGAAGGCCTATTTTTGGTTCAAGCCCATTAGCAATTTGACTTTTTGTCTTGCTTTGACTTAAATAAATTTTTTCAATCTTTTTCGCGTTCTTTCATTCCTATTGGCGTAGCTAGAAAGTGATAAAACTTTACAAAATGTTAGCTATAACAAATCTTTTAAATATGAATTGTGTTATATAAATAGCTAATTAGACTTGCATTTCAAGTTATTGTGATTGTTTATGTTATTTATTTATGTATGACTTTCAAGATAAGATAAACCCTAGATTTACCAATGAGCACCCTTTTAATAAAAAGTGTTTGTATTGTTCAAACGATTTGGAGTTTGAAGAGGTAAAGAAAATATCTAAAGTTTCATTTAAGGTATTTTATAAGGAATTTTTAAATCATGTAGAAAAATAAAGGAAATTCATGGGCGATTTGAACGGAAATATTTTCAAATCAATCATTCACTGAACTACGAAGGGTCACATATTAAAAGATGTTTACACTATGGTTGGTGGACTAGCTATGATGAGTATTGGGTGGGTGCATCATGGCAAATGTGGCAGCTGTTTTACGGCATTACGGGAGTAATTAAAAATATCGACGTAAATGACCTCTCGGTACCAGATCTCGAGATTAGGAATTATCTTACCCGACATTACAATTCAAGATTTCAAGTAAATCCCAGAAAATTTGAAAATTTAGTTTCCAGTGTTTTTAAAGATTTAGGATTTCAAGCTTTATGTACACCCTATTCCCACGACGGTGGGATAGATATACTTTTGGAAAAAGGAAGTGACCTTTCCGCAGTTCAGGTAAAGAGAACAAAAAACGCTATAAAATTAGAACAAGTTAGATCATTTCTAGGTGCTTTGACACTTCAAGGAATACAAAATGGAATTTACGTAAGTACCTCAGAATTTCAAAGAGGATGTTATGATATCGCTAATTCATGTTCAATTAATTTATTTGGTGGGAGTAGATTTTATGAAATCCTTTTAGAAGCTCAAATTTTAAGATACTCAAATATGGCATTTCCGAATCTAAGAAGTGAAAGTCTTTATCATTGTGGATGTTTTGAGTTGAATAGTTTATAACGCGATAATCTTATCAATAATAAATGAGATTACCTCATCTAAACATTCTTTACATAATAAAGCTGTCATGTAAAGTAAAATGAATTATCTTTACATGATAAATTTGTTATGTAAAAAAACTTTGTATGAAGAACAACGTTAAGGTAAATAGCAATATACCCTTTAATGAATTGCCCTTACTACCTCCAGATAATGCAAAAATAGAGACTATAGCTATATTAAGGCAAGTTACGTTAGCTTCAATTGCTCTTGCAGAGTTAAAAGGACTAGCTTACACATTGCCCAACCCTTCCATACTTTTAAATGCAGTGATTCTTAAGGAAGCTCAGATGAGTTCAGAGATTGAAAATGTAATCACTACCCATGATAAGCTTTATCAGGCTTTATCTGCAACTGGCAAGCCAATAGACCATGAGACTAAAGAAGTGCTTCGCTATAGGGAGGCGATGCTAACTGGTTTTAATATGGTAATGAAGAAAGGATTTCTGAATATAAACGGTATAGTTAGCATTCAAGAAATTTTAGAGGAAAATAAAGCTGGCCTAAGAAGATTGCCAGGAACATCATTAAAAAATTCGATTACTGGTGAGGTCATTTACACACCACCAGATGATTACGATACCATCTTGTTATTGATGAAAAACTTAGAAAGTTACATGAATGAAACTGATGTAATATCGCACCTGATTAAATTGGCGGTTCAACATTACCAATTTGAAAGTATACATCCATTTTATGATGGTAACGGAAGAACAGGAAGAATAATAAATGTACTATACTTGTGCTTACACGGCCTTCTGGATAGCCCTGTTTTGTATCTAAGTGATTATATTATAAAACATAAAGCGGACTATTATAGATTACTTGGAGAAGTAAAGATAAATGATAATTGGGAAGGTTGGGTGTTGTTTATGCTGAGAGCAGTGGAGGAAACTGCCAGGCAAACCAATAATCAAATTAAGTCAATTAATGGATTATTTTTAAAATTACAAGATAAAATAAAAGAAAATGCACCCAAGCTTTACAATAAAGAATTGTTAGAACTACTTTTTGAACAACCGTATTGTAAAATAGAATTTTTAGTAGATAGACTTAAGATCTCAAGAGTAACAGCTTCAAAATACTTAAGTGGACTTGAGAAAATTGGAATGCTACAATCCAAGAAAATATGGAAAGAAACAATATACATAAATATTGAATTATTCGAACTCTTGAAAAGATAAGAAGATCTCATTCATCTCTTTCTTTCAAAAAATCTAAAAATCGCCGATTTCAATCAATTCAGCCATAAAATGGTTCGAATTACGCACCGCCACTGATCCTAATTTAAGAGCCTGTCTCAAAATAACAGATTTAGAAGTAGCTAAGAATTAAATTTGGCGATGTCGTCATGTTCAGCTTGACCCGATCGCTCCTAAAATCCGCATGTCTGTCGTAATCTAAATATTACTAATTTCTAAAGATGAATATCACCTGATTTTATTCGCCGATAATTATATTTTTAGCCTCAATTTCATTTTTGATTTGAATTTTCGAACAGATCTGGGATCCAAATTCTGTTTTGGGCATAAAAACGGTAATGACATCTCCTTCCGGCGATATACCAGGTAACATATTGGCGCTAAGGATTTCTTTTTTTGTTGCTGAACCTATGGGTAGCGGTGATCCATCGAGTAGATTCTCAGTTTTAGCTGTCTGCCCTGTCTGACCCATTTGGCCGGCCGGATGATGAACCTGAAAATAAACTTTTTTAGTCTGAAAGATGGCTTCAGCGTTTTTACCTTTTGTGAAAAATAATCAATGATCTTATTGTATATGTTTCGGCAGACCGCTGTAAGGTATAGGAAAACCAGGTTTTTGTCCAATGTGGAGAAAGGCATGTTGTTCCATCCAAAATCATTTTTAAGGATATCAAATTGCCGCTCCATGCCTCCTCTCTGGCCATAAAAACGGACAATGGCTACAGTATCCGTTTCGAAGTCGTTGGTCAGGATCCCCCTATATCCATAGGCATCCTGGGTGATCAGGTCGACCTGGCCATCTTTTTTCAATCTCCTTTTGGCAACCAGCCTGTATGTCTGCGGCTGCCGGTCCTGTTCCCTGGCCTGAGTGGCAAAGGGAAGGATGTCAATGTATCCTACTTCCAGCGGGCCATCTCTGTCCTCCATCACTTTCCAGTTACGGATCTGGGGGAAATATTTCTCGACATAGCTGTTTCTGCACCCTATGTAAAAATGTTCCACTTTCTGTTCCAGGAGGGCAACCACATCATACTGGTACGATGCTGCATCTGCCCTGAAGTTTCTGATCTTTTTTACCTTCTTTGTTTCAAGCAGATCAAAAATCCTCCCGAGCGTATCCCTTTGAAATGACTTTGCATCAGAATTCCCGTTCCTGTTTTCGATATAAAGTATAAACTGCTCATTGATCGTGCAGACACCCGGCTGATAGCCATAATCCCTTTTGTAGGTCATTTTGCTGTCCTGTTTCTCATTGAAAATGATCGTATTGTCATAATCAAGGGTAAGTTCACCAGAGTCAAGGACCCCGATCTTTTTTAGGACTTCAAGGTTGAAGTTTTCAAGGGTCCGGTTGGTACAGTATTGATGTGTGACCGCCCCCCGCTTGGTTGCACAGGTTCTTGCCTGTTCGGCCAGCCCGGAGAGCCTTCTCAGAACAGTATCGGGGCTTGCAAGCCTGACATAGGGACTGTCTGTAAAATGACCCCGCAAGTGGGTATGGAGATCTTCTACACAATCGCCGCCACAGAGAAAAACAGATTTGAGCGAGTAGAAGACATCCTTCCAGGAATATCTGCTCTGGGCAGCAACGCCAGGCAGATGTGCATGGCAGAGCTTATCGATTTCCAATCTGTTTAAGTAATCAAAAACAAAATTTATGCCTCCGAAAGCGGATATTGGGTCTGAATTTATTATTTTCACAGCAGTAATATTGGTCAACACTAATTTAAGTGAATATTACCTTGCTGCAAAACATTGTTTATCAAAGTTTTGCAGCATTTTTTTTCCTAACTTGCGGATTTTAGGCGCTATCGGATGGGCATCTTAATGCTTTGGTAGGGAGATATTTAGTTACTGTTCTGTCGTATTAACATTCTGTTCTCACGGGAATGACGCCCTTTCAAAATATTATTCTGCCAAAAATCTTCAAAATCATTTCTGAGACAACCCCTTTTATTTGAGCCACGTTATGGAGTATCATAACCCTTTCTAAAAAAAAAACTTTTTGACTTAATTATAATTCTCTGTTTTAAACTGTTTTAATTCAATTAGTTGAAAGGTCTAGGGTAGCCTTCATAATTTATTTTTTATTTACTTTTGCAGTTGAGTGTATACTGGGATCATATATGCTCATGTTTAACACCAAATTGTATAAGTCATGTTAATGAATAGATCGGATATTGTTGCACTTAAAGACCTTTCCTCTGCCACGGAATTGGTGCCTTTCGATTCTATACCTGCTATTTTCAAGGATGATTTTCAAGTGTATATCTTTGGAAAGACCATTGTAAAGGACGCATGCAACAGGCGCTTTGCTTACCCTTCGGACATTCGTAAATGGGTTCGTGTGCTGGTTACAAAGTACAAAGATTAATATGCTCAGCCCCTTTTTGGAGAGGTTCAATACAGCATTTGCTGCATTTGGGCAACGATTCCCCGGACCTAACTGGGATCAGAAATTCAAAGATGACCTGATCAATGATTACTCTTTTTTTCATCAAGGATCGAAGATCCAAAGCTGGAATACGGGGATACCATCCGTTTTCTTAATAATGAATATGTGATAAGGAGAAATTGTCTAGTTTTCTACAATTGGAGGATCATAGGAAAATACTGTCTAATATGGTCAAGCTAATGAGTCTGGAAAACTTGTAATCAGACTATCAAATACCATTGCAATCAATCGCAGTGGAGGGCAAGATGTTTGTAGTTTTTTTAATTTATAATTTATTGATTGTCAAATACATACGTTGATTGTTTCGGTCGCTAACGCGATTTGATGTTGTCGGCTTTTAAAATCGAATTTTTGGGGAATGCCGAACCAATCAGTCCCCGCTTATCATTAATGGCCCATTTGGCTAAAATTGGAAGTAATCGGGTTAATGTGAAAATCGCATCATTTAGGACTGGCTTTACCGTGCTATCTTATGTTTCTTTTTCGTGATTTCCACTAATTTTGCCTCTGTTCTTAAGATATTCTCTTCGCATTCCGGTTTTAGGGTTTTATAATCGTTTCCATCAATATCACCCAACAATAACAGTTAACCAACTATGGAAGCTTATTATTATCGGTTAGCTGTTTGGCCAGACAGAATCAGAATGCTCTAGAAAAAATTGTATTTCTATCACCATCAGGACACAGACCTTATCCGTTCGATAACAGGCAAAACGTTCGATATCGGGCATATTTATATTTGTGTAAAATTATAAAGATTTGATTATTAATGTTTTAATATTGGCATCCCGCTTGTAAAAGCTTGTTCAAAAAATGTTTAAATGGACAAACTCATTGAAGAAGAAGTTTTAGCTAAAAACAAGAAAAAAAATTACTTGCTGGTTTCTATCATCCTTATTTTGCTGATAGCCAGTATCTGGTTTGTACGGTTTTATTTTAAAGCTGCACTTACGGAAGCTAATATCACGACGGCAAAAGTGGAGACCGGAATAATCGAAAATACGATTAATGCCACCGGTGAAGTGCTGCCTGAATTCGAAGAAGTGTTAACCAGCCCGATAAATGCATCGATAAAAAATGTTTTGATGGATGCCGGAAAAAAAGTGAATAAAGGGCAATCCATTCTATTGCTGGATAAATCAGTAAGCCAAACCGATTATGGAAAGCTGCAATTTCAGATGGAGTCCAAACAAAATGAAATTAGTAAGCTAAAGCTTGATTTAGAAAAAAGTTTTTTCGATGTTAAATCGAGCAACGCCATAAAACAGTTGCGGATCAGTAACCTTAAAGATGCTGTTTCATCGGCTAAACGATTACTTAAAGCCGGTGGGGGAACCAAAGAGGATGTGGAGCGGGCCGAGCTCGATCTGAAGGTGGCCGAACTCGAGAAGCTACAGCTCGAAAATGAAATTAAAAGTAAGCAGCAAACCATGAAAATCGAAATCAGGGAGGCTGAAATTGCACTGGCCATTCAAAAAAATGATTTGGATGCGTTGAAACGGAAACTTGATCTGGCCGATGTAACGGCAACCAGGCCCGGGGTAATTACCTGGGTAAATAAAAATATCGGCTCCAGTGTACACGAAGGCGATGCCTTGGTACGTATAGCCGATTTAAGCGGCTTTAAAGTTGCAGGTAGCATGTCTGATAATCTACTGGATAAAATCCACAATAACATGGCTGCTATCATCAGAATAGGTGATACGCAACTAAGAGGTTCAGTTGTAAATATCTCACCGGCAGTAACCAATGCCACCGTATCGTTTGATATCCAGTTGAATCAAAAAGACAGTAAAGTATTAAGGCCCAATCAAAAAGTTGATGTTTTTTTGGTTACTGATACCCGAAATGGTGTTTTAAGGGTGGCGAACGGACCAGCTTTTAACGGTTCAAATTTACAGGAGATCTTTGTATTGAAAAACGGTATAGCCGAAAAGCGCACCGTGAAAACAGGTTTAAGCAACTTTGATTATGTTGAAATTTTAAGTGGGTTAAAAGCTGGAGACGAAATCATTACTTCGGATATGGCTGATTTCAAAAACTCGGAAAAAGTAACAATAAGCCGTTAAGATGATGAAGAAAATTGTACTTATTGGATTAGCTATTTTATTTAGCTCAATACATGCAGTATTCGCGGTTACCGATACGCTTAAGCTTAACCTGCTGCAGGTAGTTGAAATGGCCAGGGCCAATTCTATTGCGGCAAAACAGGCCGCAACGGTTAAAGAGACGAAATACTGGGAGTGGCGTACTTTCAAATCAAATTACCAGCCACAGTTGGCTTTAGAGGGTATTTTACCCGGCTATACCAAAACTTATACCCAGGTACAGCAACCCAACGGAAGCATTCTTTTCCAGCCCGTACATTATGATAACTCCTCACTGACACTAAATTTTAGTCAAAGTATTGCCGCAACGGGCGGCACCATTTATGGAACTACCCAACTGCAGCGGTTTGATGATTTTGACAGAAAAAGTGTACTTTATAATGGTATTCCTTACGGAGTTGGTTACACACAACCGCTATTACAGTTTAACAGCTTAAAATGGGACAAGAAAATTGAACCTTTAAAATACAGTGAGAGTAAACAGGTTTTTATCGAAACACAGGAGAAAATATCAATTACCGTTACCGAATATTTTTTCGATTTACTGCTGGCGCAGGTTAACCTCGATATTGCTGAATTAAATTATGCGAACACCAAAAGGATCCTGAGTATTGCCAATACTAAATTTGAATTGGGCAAGATTTCAAAAAATGAGATTCTCCAACTTCAGCTGGAGGTACTTAATGCCCAAAAAGCCGTTGGAACGGCTAAAAGAGATGTAGAGGTGGCCACACTGAACCTTCGCAGTTACACGGGCATTGAGGGCGACGACAGGATAAAATTGGATATGCCGCAGGCGGTTGCTCAAATGACTGTGGCTACTGAAAAAGTTTTGGCCGAAGCCTTTGCAAACCGTTCGGATGCGATTGGTTTTGCCCGCCGGTTGGCAGAAGCCAGAAGAGATGTGGCCAAAGCAAAGGGTGAAAATGGAATTAAGGCCACATTGAGGGCAAATCTGGGTTTTTCCAATGCCGGATTAAGTGCTTTTGATGTTTACCGGAATCCGAAAAATCAGCAAACCGTTGAACTACAGTTGTCTATTCCGGTTATGGATTGGGGCAGGTCTAAATCAAGAACAAAAACAGCACAAGCAAATGAGCAACTGGTAACTTATGCTGTTGAGCAGGATAAGCAAACTTTTAAACAGCAGATCGTAACGCAGGTAACGCTTTTTAATATGATGAAAGAACAGACCAAGCTTACAGATACGGCTGCAAAAATTGCCGCAGAAAAATATAAGATAGCCAGCGAACGCTATGTTTTAGGCAACCTGAGCATTACCGATTTAAGTATTGCTTTCCAGGAAAATGATGCGGCAAAGCGCGATTACGTTTCTTCGCTCCGCGATTTTTGGGGTGCTTATTATCAGCTTCGCTATCTTTCTCTTTACGATTTTGAAAAAAACATTAAAATAACTTATTAATAAATCTTAATTACTAATTATACATGATGATACGCTTAAAAAATATTGAAAAAGTTTACCGGACGGCTACTGTGGAAACCCTGGCGATAAACGGTATTAACCTCGACATTGCAAAGGGAGAATTTCTTTCCATTATGGGGCCATCGGGCTGCGGAAAAAGTACTTTGCTAAACATTATGGGCTTGCTTGATGAGCCATCGAAGGGTGATATCAAAATAGATGACCAGGACATTCGCAGTTTTTCTGATAAAAAACTGGCCCATTTCAGAAATGAGAAGCTTGGATTTATTTTTCAGAGTTACCACCTGATTAATGATCTGCAGGTGTTGGATAATGTAGAACTACCTTTATTGTACCGCGATTCATCTGCTAAGGAAAGAAAGGCCCTGGCTACTGAAGCACTGGAAAAAGTTGGCCTGAGCAACCGTTTAAAACATTTCCCTACGCAGCTATCGGGTGGGCAACGCCAGCGTGTTGCCATTGCAAGGGCTATTGTTGGCCGCCCTCAGATTATCCTTGCGGATGAGCCAACAGGAAACCTTGATAGCGCAATGGGAAATGAGATCATGAATATCCTCATCAATCTGAACAAAAATGAAGGTACAACAATCGTGATGGTTACACATGACGAAAGCATGGCGCAAAAAACACACAGATTGGTTCGTCTTTTTGATGGTTCACAGGTTCAATAATTTCAGCTATGTTAAAAAATTATTTCAAAATTGCTATAGCTGTTTTAAAAAGAAGGAAATTTTTCACCTTCATCAGCTTGTTTGGCATCAGCCTTACACTAACCATCTTAATGGTAGCCACTGCACTTGCAGATAAAATGTTTAATCCGGGATATCCTGATTACAATCAACATCGTTCGCTTTATGTTGAACGTATAGAAATAAAAAATACCAAGGAAGGTTGGGTGAATATGAGCAACCTGTCTTTTTATTTCTTTGAACATTATGTTTCCAGGTTGAAAACGGTTTATAAAATGGCCATTTCATCGGATCAGAGATCATCTAATGCTTATTTGAACAATAAAAAGCTGGTAATAGGTTACAAATATACCAATGCAGATTACTGGAATGTTTTATCGTACCGGTTTTTGGAAGGTAAACCTTATGGTGAAAGGGAAATTAAAAGTGCAGAACGTGTTGCCGTGATTTCAAAAAAAACAAAAGAAGCTTATTTCGGTGATCAAAAATCGGTAATTGGCCAATACATTTCTGCAGATAACATTAACTACCGGGTAATTGGAGTGGTTGATAACGTTTCAGGTGCTGTACGCAATTTTGCCGGCGATATGTATCTGCCTTATACGCTTGCAAAAGATAGTAAAGATACCAGACTAATGGGTTCATATAATGCCGTGCTTTTAAGTCGTACGGAAAATGATGTGCCCAGGATGAAAAAAGAGTTTGCCCAAATGGTTGATAAACTGCCAATCCCGCCAGATTTTAATAAGATTTATTGCAATGCAGATGGATTTAAAACCAGTGTTGCCCGTAGAATAGCAGGAGATTCGACCAGTAACGGGATCACAAAGGTAATCACCGTAGGCGGAATTTTTGTACTCCTGTTTTTATTGCTGCCAACCATGAATTTAGTCAATATCAATATTACCCGCATCATGGAGCGTTCATCAGAAATTGGCGTACGCAAGGCTTTTGGTGCTTCATCAAAAACACTGGTTTACCAGTTTATTGTAGAAAACCTCATTCTCACTTTTATTGGAGGCATTATAGGGGTCTTTTTATCCCTGCTGGTTATTTACCTCATCAATGAATCAGATTACATATCAAGCTTTAATCTCACCATGGATTTAACGGTATTATTTTTTAGTCTTATTACCTGTTTTTGCTTTGGATTGATATCAGGCGTATACCCGGCATGGAGAATGTCGAAATTAAATATTGTTAAAGCATTAAAGGCTTAATGCCTCAAAATAAAATATATGTATAAACATCTGTTTAAATTAATATGGAACAAAAGGAGACAAAACTTCCTTTTTCTGTCTGAAATTCTGATTTCCTTTCTGGTTGTGTTTGCTGTTTTTTCTTATTTAACCTATTACTATAAGAATTATATCAAGCCACTTGGCTTTGATTATAATAGGGTTTGGTCTGTTAGCTATAATGGTGACCGGTTATCGAAAAATGCTGATTCGCTTGGTATTTTTTATACCAATCTGAACAAAGCACTACAAGCGATGCCTGAAATTGAAGCAGTAAGTTTTTCAAGCTCGAATTATCCCTACTCATCCAGTTTTATAAGTACCGGATTAACGCAAGGAGGAAAGAAATTCAATGACATTAGCGATTTTAATGTCGGAAACGATTATCAAAAAGTTTGGAGTGTTAAACTCGTTGACGGGAGATGGTTTACTCCGGAAGACCTGATCAGCAAAAATAAAGGAATTGTCATTAACGAGACCTTTAGCAAAGAACTGTTCGGAACCGCAAAGGCTGCTGGAAAGCTGATTGGCGATTTCGATGATAAAAATAAATTCAAAATCATAGGTGTTGTTAACGATTTTAAGGCAAATGGTGATTTTTTGCCTGCAAACAATGTTATGTTTAGTCAGTTGGATACAACAAATTTGAAGTGGGCGAGTACACTTTTAATAAAGGTACGGGAAACTGCCGGTGCCGGTTTTGAAAGCAAGCTATATAAGTTTATGGCTACAACCATGCGCAGTGCAGTCGAAATTCAACATGTTGATGAAATGCGCGATGCCAAAAACAAGGAAACCATTATCCCGATGTTATTGTTCATCATTGTTGCGGGTTTCCTGATTATTAATGTTGCCCTTGGTCTTTTCGGTGTGTTGTGGTATAACATTAATAAACGGAAAGGCGAAATTGGCCTGAGGCGGGCAATTGGTGCAAGTGGCGTTTCCGTGTCAATTCAAATGGTACTCGAATCGTTAATCTTAGCTACAATATCTGTTCTGATCGGCTGTTTCTTTGCTGTTCAGTTTCCGCTGTTAAACGTATTTGATATAGCTTCGAGCGTTTACCTTATTGCTATTTTACTCTCTGTTTTATTTATTTATACATTGGTTATCGCATGCTCCTTATATCCGGGCAGGCAAGCTGCTGCAATTCATCCGGCCGTTGCACTGCATGAAGACTAAATGGTTAACTTCGTATATGATTTTAGTAGTTGATGATGATATTGCCGTTAGAACTTCCATTTCACTTCTCTTGAAAGGGGCGGGCTACGAGGTTATTGCTGTTGATAACGCTGTGCAGGCTTTTGAGGTGGTAAAAACCCAAAAGCCTGCACTTGTGGTACTGGATTTAAATTTTTCTATTGATACCTCGGGAGAAGAAGGCATGAGTTTGCTGAAAAAAATCAGAACTGTTGATGCCGGTGTTCCGATTATCTTAATTACAGGCTGGGCAAGTATAGAACTTGCTGTGCAGGGGATGAAATTCGGCGCAAATGATTTTATTAATAAGCCATGGAATAATGAACACCTGCTGCAGTCGGTAGCAACCTTATTAGAAATTAATGGTAAAAAACCGCGCTCCCGAAGCAGAAAGGAACTGGATAAGAAATATAACTTTAAACAGATTATAGGTGAAGACCCAACCTTGCTGAATATTCTGGAAACCATTGGTCGCGTAGCTTCAACCAATGCATCAATATTGATTACAGGCGAAAGCGGAACGGGTAAGGAGCTGATAGCAGAGGCCATTCACGAAAACAGCAACCGCTCGGGCAAGCCTTTTGTAAAAGTTAATCTGGGCGGAATTTCATCTTCGTTGTTTGAGAGCGAAATGTTTGGCCATGTTCGCGGAGCTTTTACTGATGCCCGTTTCGATAGGACGGGCAGGTTTGAAATGGCGAATAAAGGAACCATTTTCCTGGATGAGATAGGCGATCTGGATGCATCAGGACAGGTGAAGTTATTAAGGGTTTTACAAGACCGTACGTATGAAGTTTTAGGCAGCAGCCGAACCAAAACAGTTGATACCAGGGTAGTTTGTGCAACAAACAAAAATTTAAACGAAAGGGTAGCGTTAGGCTTGTTCAGAGAGGATTTGTTGTACCGTATTAACCTCATTACTATTCACCTACCCGCGTTAAGGGAAAGACCATCTGATATTCCTTTGCTGGTTAACTTCTTTATCAATAATCTGAAAGAAATTTACGGTAGGGAAGCGTTATCAATAGCGCCCGGTGCCTTACGCTGGTTACAGCAACTGCCTTTGCCCGGTAACATCCGCCAGCTAAAAAACCTGGTTGAGCGAACGGTACTGATCAGCAGTACAAATGAGTTAACGATTGATGATTTTCAATCACAATTAAATTTGTCACCATTAAAAAGCGATAAAGTCAGATTGCCCGGAGTAGGTACCATGACTTTAGACCAGATGGAAGCAGAAATGGTTAAGCAGGCCATGAATTTCCATAAAAACAGAATTACAAAAGCCGCGGCATCATTGGGGATTACCAGGAATGCTCTTTATCGCCGTTTGGAAAAATATCAAATTCCATTTCATGAAACTGAAGACTAAGTATATTCTGTTTATCGTTATTCTTCACCTCATCTGCCTGGTGATGAGCTATTTTATTTTTGAGAAAAACAAACTCATATTTATGCTGGCAGAGGCATTTGTGCTGGTTTCTGTTGTTATATCAATTAGCCTTTATAAGCAGCTAGTCAGTCCGCTTACCTATTTAAAACAAGGCATTGCAGCTATAAAAGACCGTGATTTTAACGTTAAATTTTTATTGACCGGAAAAAAAGAGGTAGATGAGCTTGTGGATGTTTATAACCGCATGATTGACGAATTGAGAACTGAGCGAACCAAGCAGGAAGAACAGCATTTTTTTCTCGAAAAGCTCATTCAGACTTCCCCAACGGGAATTATTATTCTTGATTATGATGGGCAGTTAAAGCAGATTAATCCAAAAGCGTTGGAAATTACAAAAGCGAATCCTGATATGCTCGAAAATCAGATCCTGGGTATGAAAACCGGAACATCAAAAATGCTCCGTACAGATGGATTGCATACCTACAAAATTCAAAAGTCGAGATTTATGGACAGGGGTTTTGAGCGGATTTTTATCATGATGGAGGAAGTAACGGCAGAAATTTTTGCAGCCGAAAAAAGTGTTTACAGTAAGGTGATCAGGATGATGGCGCATGAGGTGAACAATACAGTTGGTCCCGTAAATTCAATTATTAATACGGCATTGGCACAAGATAATTTATGGCTGGAAGAGGAAGAGCAGCTATTAAAAAATGCCATGAAAATTGCTGTTGAGCGTAATCAGAACCTAAATGTATTTATGCGGAATTTTGCCGATCTGGTTAAACTTCCGGCAGCGAACAGAAAGAAAACAGATCTGGTAGAACTCCTCAAATCGGTTTCAGCATTAATGTATTTCGCTGCAAACGAAAAAGAAATCAGGTTTGAACTGGACTTACCAACCTCATCATATTTTATTGCCGCCGATGTTGAACAAATGGAACAGGCCCTGATAAACATTCTTAAAAATTCAATTCAAGCGATAGAAAATAACGGCGTTATCCAGATAGAACTAAATTCTGCTAAACACCAGCTCAATATTTACGACAATGGAAAAGGTATTTTTGAGGAAAATGCAGCACAACTATTTAGTCCATTTTTCAGCACAAAAAAAGATGGACAAGGGATTGGGCTAACCCTGGTTAGAGAAATACTGCTCAACCACGGTTTCGATTTTTCTTTGAAAACGGTCAGGCCGCTTACCGTATTTACCATTCAACTGGCTGGATAATTATATCCAAAAATAATTACATTCTCCCGAATAGGTTTTGCTGATTTCTAAATGAAAAATAGCCAGGCTACATAAGTATGTAGAAAGATAAATAAAGTTATTGCAGCCATTAACAAATCGCGTGCTTTGAGCAGGCCTATATAAACCTTAACTGGTCCTGGCGTCTTGCTAAGACGGAAATATAACATCCATCTGTCCGATGTCTTGTATGTTGGAAGCGATCATGAGGTGATTACGGTTTAAAATAAGTCAGTGAGGCTACCACGCTCCTGAATAATTCTGTACAATTCCGGCCAGATATTTTCCGCCGCGATCTCGTATCCTTCTTTAAGCGGGTGAACACCATCGTACATATTCAGTGCCCGTATGCCTGCTACATTTTTTAAAAATGACGGTACCAGCGAAAGGCCGTTTTTTTTAGCCAGTGCCGGAAATATACCAGCATAATCACTTTGATGCCAGCCGGTTGCCCAGTCTGGTAGTTCGATGCCCAATAAAAGTATGGATGCCGACGGACAGGTAGATTTAACTTTGTTGATGATGAGCTGCAGGTTGGATAGGATCAGCGCAGAACTAATGCCGCGCAGAAAGTCATTGGCACCAAGTTCAAGGACAAAAATCGCTGGGTTTTCATTCAGGACCTGGCCAAGTCTGGATAGGGCAGAAGCCGTAGTATCACCGCTTAGGCCTGCGTTAACTACAGTGTATTTTAGTCCGAGCTTTTTTAGTTTTGCATTGATGAGGGCTGGGATGGATTCAGAGAAAGGGTTTTTGAGACCGTATCCTGCCACCAGGCTATCGCCAAAAAAAACAATTTTGTTCTCCATTTACCATTTCCTTTTGATGAGTAATGCACCGAGTAATAGCCCAGCCCCCAGAGCCACATATTTACGGTGCGCTTTTGGTTTTCCGGGGATTCCCCATCCGCCATGTACCGAATTACCATAGGCTACCGGACTGAAAATATTACCATTTGTTGGTGCAATGGTTTTGGCGTGTTTAAGGTAGGTACGGATCACGCTTCCGGCTATGGCAGTGGTCAGGCTTGGGAACAGGGCACGGGATAAGCGCATCAAAATGGAGAAACTGCCCACCATTTTTTCAGATCTGGGATTGAGTGAAAGTTTGAATACCTCATGGGCCAGGCGGTTAGGGTCATAAACTACCGGGCCGGGTTTGAGCACTTTGCCGGTATAATTGGCCGCATGCTGTATGCCGGGCGTATCAAGAAAGCCGGGAAAGGCATCACAGACATGGATATTAGGATATTCCCTCAGTTCAGATTTTAATGATGCGGAAAAGCCGCGAAGTCCGAACTTAGCAGCAGAATAACCCGCACCAAAAGGTACAGGCAGGAACCCGCCGATGGAGATATTGTTGATCAGGATTCCGAATCCCTGTTTTTTAAAATAGGGCATAACGGCGTGGGCACCATGCATATAACCCAAAAGATTGGTTTTGATTACCTGCTCACTGACCTCCATGGGTGTCTGGTCGAAACTGCCAATAGCAAGTACACCTGCATTATTAACCCATACATCAATACCCATACCGATCTTCGCTGCTGTTGCCGCCAGGTTGAGTACCTGATGATAATCAGTGGTGTCGCAGGCGACACATTCTGCCGCACCACCAGCATTTTCACATTCAACAGCAAGGTCTTTTAACGCATCGATATTCCTCGCAGCAATCACCACCCGATCGCCATTTGCCGCAAAAGCCAGGGCGACGGCCCGCCCTGCACCGCTGGATGCGCCGGTAACAACTACGGTTCTGATGTTTGCTTTTATGTTTTGATCCTGTTCCATATCTACCAAAACCGCCTTTAAAAGGTGAATGTTTGCGTAGACCTCATTTTGTTGCCAAGTTTTGGTTATTATCCGCTTCGAGGGCAATAAACACTACGGTTAATAGGTAATGGTTGGTATGACGGTAAGTTCTCTGCCTCTTTCCATATACTGGTCTGCTGTGGCAAATGCTTCAGTAAATTTTTTTATATAAGTCATTCACAACTTTGGGCACCATATCATCTGATTGGTGTAGACCTGGTCATCTCTTTATTAAATAATTCAGTTTGACGAGGTTTATACACTTAAGCAGTTTGAGGCCAGGGTATATGATCCTGACCTCTTCTATGGTGCGCCGGGCATGGCAATCGACTATAGGGTTAGAGTCCCGAACACGCTTAGCAGTAGGAAGTGTTAGCTAAAGACAAGGGTGTCGTGGGTGACTGCGAATCTGAAGGAAGTCGGCGGCAAAT
>NZ_JBHNZK010000025.1:0-57214 GCF_042464845.1 Pedobacter sp. BG31 | reverse complement strand
TGAAGGGCAAGCTCTCCGCCCTGTTCGTAAAGTTCTTTGAAACGATAAAAGCTATCGCGTGAATAACCCATTACCTTGCAGGCTTGCGAGACATTGCCCAAATGCTGAGCAAGCTCAAGGATACCTAATTTGTTCTTAATGATCTTTAATTGTGTAGTCATAATACTAATCTCTGTTACGTTGTTTAATTTATCGTAACTGTCAGATTAAGTTTTGACTAATTCACATCTGCTGCTTCCGCCTTTTCCGTTCTGCAAGTTCCACAGGATTTACATCTGGTTCGATCGACTGCACTGGTTCCAGCATTGCCTCGATAAATCCACTAATTGATTGGCCTGTTACTTTGACCATATCCGCAACCGTTGAAAAAAGCCCGTCTGCTACATCCCGTGCCAGTTCATTAACATGCTCAAAATTATGGTGCTGATTTGTTGACAGTTCAAGAATATCCATTTGTTCCCTCTGAGCAGTGCTACCATTCTTCTGGACATTAGCATGCGCAAAAGTCTCCTTTAGCCCCCTGTCAAAACCAAAGAGCCTATCAAAGATGGTCTCTCCCGATTGCTTGAATGCCACACGGTTGAACTGCCCAAGCTTAGCAGAATGCTCCTTGTTCTTTCCCTTTGAGGTATTTTGGGGGCTTAGCTTAATCCTATTCGTAATGTCCTTACGGCTGACGATGATCTGAATATGATCTTGTCTTCCATCTTTGCGCTCGCCCGTTTTCCTTGTCCCGTCTTTTACTTCCTTATCTGTGTGTTTGTAATATCGGAAGTTTTCGTGCTTGCCGTACCAGAGCAAATCTTTATGGCTGTTAATGCCTGGTCTTTTAAAGTTCCTTGCGTACTCATCCATCATCTTCACCGCAAATTCCTTTAGTTTTTCTTTTGTACCTTTCTTGCCGTATAGATCGTAAAGGTGCGCCAGTTCCTTTTGGCTTGGACTGATGTTGATTAGAAAAAACTTACTGTCATCACAGCTAAGCTTTGCAATGTTATTATCGATCTTAACTCGGACTTCCTGTCTCTTGGTATCGTTTCTAACACCATTGAACCAGTTTTCGTAATCCGATACGGAATTTTTCCCATTCTTTAGATCATTCTCCTTTTCCAAATAATTGACCAAAGCTCTACTACTGCCTTTGTTATTCCCCGTTTCGGATGCTGTGATGTTGATGTAAATAGGCTAAATATTTTCAAGGGATTTTCTGACATGGCTTTGCAATTCCTCCTTTTTGGCAGCTGATACCGGCCATCCTAAAGATTCTCTCTGATTAATATAATAATTGAGTATCTCTCTAAAACTCGACTTTAGTTTACTTTTTTCATTGTAGTATTGGTGTGTTCTGGCAATTTCTTTTTCCAGTTGTGCCATGCGGTTAGAAATTCCGTCACTTTTCTTTTCCTCTCTCTGTAGATGCTGCCAGATTATTTTGAAATATTCCGTATGCTCTTTTGCTATAATGATGAGTCCATTACTACCGGTAAAGATTGGTAGCAGAAAATCTTTCTCCTGTTTTTTAAAAAAGGAAATTATTCTATTTACTCCGTTAACGAGCTCTTTTTTAAGTAGCTCATCGTTGAAATCGACAGGATCTTTTTTTGTACCATAAAAATAATTTACCATCTGTATAACCAACAGTTTTTTTGTTCTCCCAAGTTTCAGAGAAATTTTTTCCAGTTTTTCGTCCGTTGCTTTTGGGTATCGCACAGACTTGATATTGATATCTTCCATTACCATTCCTTAAAAGTTTTTCTCCAGTTCTATATTAAGTTTCACTTCACTTCCCAGCTTTGGATGCCATGAGGGTTTATATTTAATAAAACCGCTTTCCTTCAATTCCCTGATATTTTTGTGGTAAGTAGAAACAGACTTTATCCTTGAAAATCGCATAAGCTTTTTTCTGCTTACATTAAATGGAAGCTTTATATCCTGATAATTGCAACACTGAACCAATGCAATTAATATGCTTAAATGCGTTGGAAAAAAATGTGGCTGTATTGACGCCTGCTCAAAGTATCTATGCAATCCTTTGTGGTACAAATTTTCATCTTTATTCATTTTATTTCCCCTCCATCATCTTTTCAATTTTTTCCCTGCTGTAAAACATAGTTCCCCCGACCTTACGAAATGGCAAATTGCCATTGATACGCAAATTCTGTAATGTACCAGTCGAAATATTTAGCATTTTCCTTACTTCAGCACTCCTCAACCATGATTTATTTGAAGTTCCACTATTAGTTTTAAAATATTTTTCATTTCATTCAGCATTTCTGTTTTGAACTGCTGCAGATCATCCATTGTAATGATATCCATCTTCATAATTAGCTCCTTTCATTTTGTTATGTACATGAATTCACACATACATTATTTTTAAACCTAAATATTTGGTATACCTTAAAGTATACCGTTTAGTCTTTCTATCGGCTTGAAAAGCCGACAAGTATCCCCGGAGGATACTTGAAACCCCTGTAGCGATAGCTCAGGGCAAGCAAGTAGGGCCACTGCCCAACTTCCGCTTGCTCAGCCCCCGAAAAGGGTACTGACTGCCTGAACCACCTTTCCACCGCTAATGACCGCACCACAACCTTTTGCGCTGTCCCGAATTATCAAGCTGTGCCAGTGGTTTTTGTTACATAGAAACCTTTGCTAGTAGATATATGTGTATGTTGTTATATGCAGATATATCTACTCGGCTATATGGATATATAATTATGTGGGTGGTATGATGCCGTTCGTAGGTAAATGGATTTCTTCCGTGTTTTTCTTCCTTCCAGATCTTACCCATTCGGATAGTTCCACCATGGAGAAATATAGTCTTTTGCCCCGCTTGTTCACTGGGATTTCCTTCCGGCTCACTTTGGTGTAAAGCGTGGGTACGGTCAGGCTGAGAAATTCGGCAGCCTGACCAATTGTCAATAAATCGTCTCGGGGACGTTGGGGATTTTGCGACCTGTTTTCCAGCAGCAGGTCTTTAATACGGTCTATCTTTTCGTGCAGATTACTAATGGCCTGTGGTAGTTCTTCAAATGTGTACTTCATAAGCGGTATCTTTTGTTTTGATACCGCAATATTAGTGGCTTGTTTTGTACGGTTACAACACGTTAAACCGCATCCTTACTGTTTCCCTACTAATATTTACTGTTTTTTTGTTCCGGACTGTTGGAACTAGAAAAGGAACTTTGTCTTTTATCCTTACCTCTAAAATCGGTGATTTGCAAACCTTAGCATCAGAAGATATTATCGCACTAAGCCAGCCCTCCGAATATTCGTTTACTTTATCTCCATTGCTATATAGGAAGTGTTTTAGAATCCATTTTTCAAGTTCTGCTTTATTGCATCCCACAATCAGGTTAGCTTCATACAGCTGCTTAAAAGCATCGGCCAGTTTATTACTGTTTCCGTTGAAGATCAACTGGCTTGCAGGTTGTTCGTCCGCTTTTATTAGAGCGTCAAGCTGGCTGAAATGTTCTTCTGAAAAATAAGTCCTTATCAGTTGCAAGAAATCATCTATATATTGATGATTGAATTTTGGTCGACCCGCATCAGGATTATATGGGATTTTTGGAGGTAACTCTGGCGTAGCATCTTCGACTTGTTTGGGGCTTTTCTGTTTGGCCATCCATTCCTCGAACGTTTCACGGGGATTTATAATTTCATCGATTTCGTTGACCAGCTCACTTAAAAACTTGTCTCTGATCTTCAAAGTATCGTGCAGACTTTCCACAAACTCATCACCTATATAAATATCCTTGTAGTCTGATTGCAGGTTGTTAACGATGAACAAATATTGGAGTTGGATCGAAAATATGAAGTTGCCGGGATATGCGGCTTTAAGTTCACCGTAATGCTGGTGAAAATTTGTCCATATCAGTTTAAACCTTTCCTTTATTTTTTTGAGCTGTTCAAATTCTCTTTTTAAGCTGATGTCATTAAGTGAGAGCAGGTCAATTAACGCCATATCTTTTAATATCCTGATTTCACTCTTATAAGTAAAAGAATCATAGTAGTGTGTTTCGTGCGCAAGGCTATAAGCTGGCTTATTTCCATCTTCTTTTATGGGGTTCTGCAATTCAGCTTTGGTAACGATATGGAGGTTAAAACTTTGTAAACGAGTTAAAAAAATGGCCAGATTTTGCATAACTTAATTAAGTTTTAGGAGTAGTAACTAATGTAACTAATTCTGATCTAAATTAAAAAAACTTGCTGTTATAGACATGTGGTAAGGTTCGCTAGTGATGTCCTGATCCCGAAAACCGAAGAGGCCATCCAGCACAGAAATAAGAATGGCTCTACCTTTTAGCAGCGATTATCTTTCAAGTATCTGCCTCAAGGCATCCTATTAGGCAGTTTTATATATTAAATTATATCTGGATAGTTTAACAGTACTAACCGGAATTTATAATAACATCCGCAAGAGAATCAAATATTAAAATGGGAGACCGTCCGGGAATAACTTTCCGGAACAGCCCGCCAACTGCTGTGCCCACTTGCGGATTAGGCATTACCAGTAGAAAAAAACTTCTTTATATCCAAGAATCAGGCGCCTTGTCAATCCGATGCCTTTTTCAATTCCATTGGAAACTACTGTATGGTCAGGCTACCGCCCATCATCTTAGACTGGAGGACACCGATCTGCAGGAGATAGTTCCCAAAGCCGTCAAAGGCCCCGATTCTCGAAGTACAGATAGTCTCATAGATACCCGTCCCGGATCTAAGCGTATATTGAGAATACAGACAGATCGGAATCTGCCTATTTTTGTTAAAGCGCCGGTCCGGTCCGCCGTTCCTGTTGACATACTTCCAAGTGTGATCCACAACCATTGCGTCGCCGGGCACAATTTCATCTTCGATAAAACGGGTTGTGCCCCCTTCAATCTGGAGGTTGCGGTAAAATACCGCTGCAAACCTGTTGCCTCTTCTAATCAAAAGCCGCTCGGGCAGAAAAAACAGCTGGGTATTCCTTAACCTGATATGAGGTATATCCACATTGGTCTTAAAGTATTTTATCGGTACCTTATTGGCTGAAACCCCGGACACAGGAACCCTATTGATCAGTTTCCCTGCCCCAGCATTACGTTTCCAGTCGTGGTTCTGTTGGGCATGAAGGTACTGCCACTTTCTCACGCAGGAATTAAAACTGGAAAAGTGGCTGGCAAAGGCACTGTATACCACAGTCATCTGCTCATCCATGTCATAACGCAGTTCCATTTCAAACCGTTTTCTGTCAACTTTTGATAAAAACCGGATGAACAACACAAAAAATAGGATACCCGTCCCAAGCATCCAGAAATAATAAGGATTGATCAGGTAAACTTCCAAAGTCGTTTTTTTTGGATCGTCGATAACAGATTTACGGGCCAGTTTCTTTGAAACATAACCTATAGAATCTTTAAAACGTATCTTGAGCCATCCCTTTGCGGCTGAGTCAAGTAAAACGAATTCCTCCGCATCCTTTGCTGTACCCAATATCTTCGCATCCGCATTCGGAAGCATGCGGACATTGCAGCCCACATAAGAGTCAATAATCGCAACATTCCTCTTTCCACCCGGATCCAGGACAATTTCCCTGCTACCAAGTGAATACCAGCTGAGCAGGGCAACAAAAATCATCATCGGCCACACCCCAAACCACCTAACAAAAGAGATCTTGCCTGCTTTTTCACTCAGTTCCTCGATAAAGGCCTTGGAATCAACATCGGTCAGCTGATCGATATGAGCAGAGGTGATCGTGTGTATCCCTTGATCCTGTACGCTCACAGGACTAGGCTGATCCACCTGGCCTCCCCCGATCTTTTGTCTATAATAGATCCCATTGGCACCAATGGTCACATAAGTCCCTTTCGGCCCAGTACTGATCCTTGCCCCCCTAACATCAGTGGAATAACTTATCCCACTATTCGAAAAATTCATACGCACCGGTCCTAATTTCACCGATCTGCGGAACTGTAATCCCATAACCGACGTTTTATTGTGCTAACTTCGATATTTGCCCTGATAGAAAAATACGGTTTCCCCTAGGCAAAGGGCACCCCATCTCATCGGAAACAAAGTTTGCAGGCCCTATATTTATATTTTTTGATCGCATCCTCTTTGCTTACCTTTATCATCTGATGGGTGCATGCCTGAATACCCTTACACCCGTCCTTGGATTTGTGGTAGGCAACAGCGGTTGGACTCAGGCATATATATACCTCTCCGCTATCGGGACCTTTGTAAGAACAGAGGCCGAGCAAAAGAATGAGATTGATCAGTACTTTCATGATGAAGTGGGATGATTAATTTGGTAATCTGTTAGGTCAAAAAAACAGTATATCACGTTTATTTCTTATTTTTTTCTGTCCGGCCTATATCTGGTAGACCGCAAATACAGGGATATGGTCCGAAATCTTCCTTGCCTGCTTGATGTCTGGAAGCAGCCGGTAAAAATGGATAACCCCTGCTGCCTTTAACCTGATCTTTGACATATCGTAATAAAAGTTATCAAACTCCGATGCCAGGCATCCCGTCTCCAGACACTTCTGCCGCAGGGTTGTTTTCTGTTTGATAAGCGCAGGACCGTAGCCGGCTGACTTTAATGGATTGAATACGCTATGGGATTGGGGCAGATTAAAGTCTCCGCAGAAAATCAAATTGTCCGCAGGGTACAGCCCGGACAGATACCTGAAATACTTAACCTCTGTTTCCGGATGGGCAGATTTAGTAATGGCATGGAAATTCACCAGGGTCACCGTTTTTCCCCCGGCAACAAAACGGCCATAAAAAGGTTCACGCTCGATCTGACCTTCAAAGTACCCGTCAAGCCAGCCATTGCCCGACCTGGATACCCTCGAATCCTGCCAGAGAAATGCATAACGCTCCGCCTTATGTGCCGAAATTCCCGATGTAACACTACTGATCTCAAACTTCCATTTCAGCCTTCCCCTGTTAAGTTCATTAACCAGCCTCCTCACAGCCGCCGGACCACCCGGACCTGCTACTACTTCCTGGATAGCGATGACATCATATGGCTCAACTATCCGTGCGATCATTCCTATATCTGTAGCGCTCTTTGAAACCCCAAGGTCTTTCAGGTTCCACGATAGAACACTGAGCGTCACCTGTGCATAACAAAAGGAAGAAGTTAAAACAAGATAAAGGATAAAGAGTAAATATTTTTTTTTCATACCGTACCGTTATTTTAAGTGCAGTATCCTGATATCGATTACAAAATTGAGTTTTCCTTTAGCAATACTGGGTAAAGTAATGCCGACAACCTGACCCTCCTTATTAAGGAGCGGTCCGCCGCCATTCCTCGGTGTTATTTTGGCCGTGGTCTGGATAAGGTGTTCCTCTTTTTTCAATAAAGAAACAATACCGCTCGAGGTACTCCGATCCATTCTGTCTTGACCGCCCATCGCAAATACACTTTCGCCAATTTTTGGAGCCTCCTCTGCAACGGATAGGAAAGGAAATACCTCCGAACTATCCGTTTTCAATTTAAATACAACATAATCCAGCTCCTTACTGGACAACAGTACTTCGGAAACACGATACTCCCGTCCATCCTTCAGCCTGATTTTTTCCTCAACCGGGCTTTTCTGGACAAAGACATGGTAATTACTTACCGCAATACCATTATCTGAAATAAGAAATCCGGAACCTCTCACATCAGCTTTTTCATTAGAAGTGTAGACGGAAAAAACGGCATCCCTGTGTTCTTCATAAAGCCTTTGTAAGCTTTCACGTGTATCTCCTGTATCATCCTCGATATCATAGCTGGGCATATCCCGCACCGTCCCCACCACTTTACTGCGCCCTTGGGACGGTTTTCCTGATTGTGAACAGGAAAATACCACAACCAGAGGCAATACAAATATTAAACCCGTCTTTTTCATAAGCTTAATCGATATGGGCGATTTTGGGAAAGATCTGTATAAGAAAGCGCTGATTATCGTCTTCGTTGTTCAAACGCCCCACGCCTCCCCATCCATTACCGGAGATCTGGAGATCTATGAGATTCCTATATTCCGGGGACTCAAAATCAATACCCATGGTATATTTCCAATAGCTCCAAAGACTCATTGCCCTTTTATAACTCAACTCATAATTATGGGCAAGCCGCTTCGGGTTAAAGTCCTTAGAGGCATAACCTGCGATTACCAGGATATAGGAAAGATTCTTCATTTTTGGATCCGATTCCTTCTTCCTTTTAAGACCGTCGATTACCGATCTGAGTTTCAGTCCTGCCTCCTGTATCTTTTTCCTGGTGTAATCCGGATTGATCAGATCGTCATCAGAGAGGATAACTGCCCGGTCAGCATTGAACTTTACCTCGAAAGCGAGCTTAAAACGGTTATACTGTTCTTCAAATTTAAAAAGTGCCGTATCCTGTTTAAGTGGTATCAAGTTGGCCTCCACGGTCTCGATTATCTTTACTTTTTCCTCAAGAACAATGTTTTTGTGCTTGAGCTGCACATAGGTAAAAACATACAGGACAAGCATAATAAAGAAAAGACTGGTCACCAGATCGGCGAAACTCGGCCAAAAAAAATCATTTTTGTTTTTCATCAGGACTTCCCGTTGGTAAAAAATTTGGAAAACAGCGGTTTCTTGGTTTCCCGTTCTATCCGTTCCAGGGTACCATTTGTGGTCAGTATGCCCGCGCTCAGCTGCTCTATCCTTCCACTCAACTGTTCGGATATCTGGGTCCCTCCTTTTAAAGCCTTTACCTCTGCAAGTAGCGTTTGAAGATGCTTAAGTTCATCAAGGCTTGATTTCTTCTGCTCAATGACTTCTGCAACACGCTCAGATTGCTCAATAAAAAAGCTTTTTAAATCTTCAGAAAAATCCCCAAAAAGCTTTCTGGCTTCCAGATTACGCTGAACAGCCTCTTCACCAAGCAGCTCTGTCGAGCGTTGCAGGGATTGCTGTAACTGTCCGAAACTATCACTGATATGGAATCCGGTACTGACAATGGCTTCATCGACCTTTGCCTTATGTGCTTCCAGGTCACTAAAGTGCGCCGACAAAAAAGTTGTGAGCTTATTCCCATCATGGAGATACTGTTTAACGGAATTTGCAATAACTTCGAAATTGGATGTCCTTGCAAGCATGTCACGACTGGTCTTTGTCAGTTCAACCGAATTGGCCAGATGACTATTAATGTTTGAGAAGAACGAATTGAACTTCTCAAACTGGGCCAAAGCATTGCCCATCTCCGCTAATACCTTGACATTGAACCCGCTGATCTCAGCCACCTTTGATCTGTCCATCTGTTCAACAAGCTGTTTTTGCATCAATATCGAGTCATAGTTTTTATCGAAGACTGTACCAAGCCTATCAAGATTGGCATCAAATTTCTCATTGAAACGGAAAAGATTACGCTGAAGCGAATCAAAGGTCGCATTCATTCCCTGATTAAGGGAAGGTAAGAGCTCAACTTGTATCTTAGTGTAAAAATCATTTTTCTTATTCTCCAATCTGAATTTTGAGCCCTTGAAAGTTACTGCCGAATTTGAAATGGTTAGTAATAACCCAACAAAACTTGCAATCATTGCGATCTTTACGCTTCCCAATAATGTTGCAATACCGACTGAAACCGAACTTTCCCTGATATCGGCCCCTATGAGAGAGGACATACTGAATATTCCGATCACAATACCCAGCATGGTGCCCATTAGGCCAAGATACAACGGGGTGGACAGCGTGAGGTTCACCTCTTCTTCGAGCGTATCTGTATTACGTTCGACGATATCTTTAATGAGGCTGAAATCCGCCACCGAATGCCTGTTCCTGAGCAGGTATTTATTCATTGAATTAAGTATGTTCCCAAAAACCACGCTATTTCCCTGTGTACTTTCGACCAACCTTATCCTGACAGGTTCGCTTAGGGGACGGGCCATCACAATATCTTCCTTAATGAGGTTAATCCCTCCCACATTCTCTTCGACATCCGCCTCTTGACCGGAATAACCTGCCTGGACATCCTTTTCAAGCTCTGCAAAAATATCTGCAGTGGAGGAAAAACTGTCGATCTGTTCTTGGTTTAATTGCTGTTCGCTGATACTTATAGTAGTAATATCGGCTATGGAAAGGTCAAATTCTCTGATCTTTTTTCGAGTACGGATGAAAAAAATGATCTGCGCTATAACGATTACTCCGAATAGAATATATTCGATATTCTCAAGGCTTGTTTCCATATCTATAAGTATTTGATCTTGACTTTTCTAACCACATTCCATTTATTATCCTCAAGAACAGCTCTCCCCGATTCCCCTTTGTGAGTACTTATTTTTTTCGCCGTAGCATAATTACCCTCCATTTCTTCTGCTACGCTGAGGATCAGCTCATTTCTATTATTGAGTGCCATTGACACTGAAGAGATTTCTTCACAGAAATCAAAACTCGCTTCTGTATCTCCTGAGAGCCTAAAACAGTAAATACTGGCTCCTTCCAAAAAGGATTCCCTCCCATCCACACGACGGAATGAACCATCTGACAGCGGGCTTGGAAAGTACTGCCGTTTTATACTTTCCCTTAAGGGGCTCTCCACAGGTACCTCAACGGCATTCTGCAATAGCTCTTCTTCAATCATCTGACCATTTTCCATTTCGGCCATCGTTAGTTCAGCTTTTTTAAGGCTTAGATTTTTTTCATGGAGTTCTTCCCTTAATCGTTCTATTTCCCTTTGAAGCTTTTCGTTTTCACTTTTGAATATCAATAACTCTTTTAGTTGTCCTGGATCTCCGTCAAATCTGCTCTCGTTTTGCATTTTTTTTATTGTTGTAGTATTTCGCCTTTTGTTTTCCTTGCACGGCTTTCTTCCTATCTGAAAAAGCAGCGCTATAACCAAAGCCCCACCAGCTACACATAGTAGATATTCCCAATATGCGCCGGAAAAAGGTCTTACCTTTTGCACCATGACCTGTGTCTCCATAGTTTTGTAATTGCTCGTATCAATCGGAATTTCGGCCCGTAGCTCGCCCTCTGACCTGGTATATTTCCGGCCTATCGAATCCGTGAATTTGCGGAAACTTAACTCATCTTTTTTTAAGTTGAGTTGCCGATAAAAGCCATAAATTGAATCCAGTGTCAGGTTGGGATTTTCTTTAAGCTCATTAATCTTACTTATGAGATGCCGGTATTCATCAATCCTGCTTACTTCTCTATCGCTACGCGATGCAAAAAATAACCTGATTGCACTTGTATCCTGCAGATTCTTCACCTGATCATTGAATTCTTTTAATGAGTTCTTTTGATCGTTGGCTGCGAGCGCATAGCGGATAAAATCAAAATTTATGGAGTCCACCCTACCGGCGGGATATAACTGTTGGCCTTTTGAGTAAAAATTGAGTACAAGTAGAAAGACAATAGATATGCCGGCACCTTTTCTTAAGCTCATTGTTCCACCTCCTCCACTGATAATGCATTGATAAGCTGTTGGATTGTTTCGCTTAATGGCAGAAAAAATGGTGTTTCTGCCAGTACTGCTTTGGTATTGATCGGCGCGCCTTCCATTTTTTCATTGAATTCTATCGCAGCCTTTAAGAATTCTTTAAGATGTTTATTGCTGACCTCCCTGAAAACCTCGATCGACCGATAAGAAACCCCAAATTTGTCCTCGCATTCAAACCCCATCAAAAGTTCTGCAAAAAAGCCATTGAATTCACGGACCTGGGAGACGATCCCACTCTGCACGCTTTCATCAAGAAGGTCCCCGTGGGTGATTGTGTCCAGTCCCTCAACACAGCTAAGGGTATATTTGATATCTTTAAGGGAGACTTCATTTTCCAAACGGCTATAATGGATAATACTTCCTTTTGAAGTGATAGCTTTTGGGATATCTCTCTCTATTGACACTTTCAAACCTTTTGGTGCGGCCTCCTGGTAAACATATCCAAAGACTTCGCTGGCGAGCTCTGCAAGCCGCACGGGATTTGCCGAGACAATATTGAGCACCTTTGATCCGTTTCCACTGAATATCAGATTACCGGGAAGCGCAATCCCTTTTGTCTTCATCACCTTGGCTACGTGATATATCTTGGCGACATAAAAATATAAGAATACAATCTTGATATCACCGTCGTCTGCAAGTTTACTGTTGTAATCCAGTAGCGCCTTGTTTTTGATCGTGGCATTATTGGAAAGTGAAAACAGGAAAGCGTTGAAATCAGCTGCTTTATTGTTTGCAAACAGTTCATCTGCTATGCTTTTGAGTATAGAATGCTCATTAAGAAGCTCACTGAACTCCCGGTAATATTTCTGGACGAGCATATTGTTCGGGATATTACCGAATTCACTGAATCCATCACCGAATATTGTATTACCGGCAAATCTATAAGAAGAAACTAGCATAGGGATATTGTCCCGGTAAACCACAACGTCAGAAGTACCGCCTCCTATATCCATCAATACACTTGTCCCAAACCCCGAGGCTTCCAGATTCTGGTTGGTTTTAAAATAATAATAAGGTGCCAGCGATTCAGAAAGGCTTAAGGTATCACCACGCTCATTGATGTATTGTTGATACAGTGTGTTCCACAGCTGTGAAAGTCTATCTTTCCTTACCGCACTCATACTGACAGGGTAGGTCCAGATGACCTTTGTCAATGGAAGATCACCTCCATTAACAAGTACTTTTGCCCGGATCATCAACATTAATTGCTCTATAAATGCCTTAATCCTCATTTCATTATTACTTTCCCTACTGTCCCATTTCAGGTTGGTAAAATATCTACTGTTCTTATCGACATCTTTTTCGAAAACAAAGGGAATATTGAAATCCAATAGGGCCTTTCCGCCGGCCTTGGGTGCCAGCGACCTGCTCTGTGAGAGCGCGGTTCTGATCGGAAATGAAAAAACACTGTCCTTTCGGATGATACGGGGTACGAACTCCTTACTGACCGTTGTTCTTAGATCCACTGCACCAAGTCCTGAAAAATTATGTTCGGTTTCTTCTGATATCAATGAAACGGCCTGGATATCATGCTCGGTTATATCGAAAGCTTTTGGCTGTCCACCATTTACCGAATATTCTACATGTGAATTGGTTGTTCCAAAGTCCACCGCAAAAGTATAACTGTCGCCAGTGTTATGTGAATTCCTCCACTTGGGTGCGATGATTCCCCTGCCCTGTCCGCTGTCAACCTGGACAAAATCAAATGATTTGCCAACGAGAAAATATTTGGTTGTTGTTTTAGTAAAGTCGCCCCTGATTTTCTGGCTCCTCATCTTCTGCTCAATATCTGTCAGTTCGCGTTTGTCGGTATCGGAATAAAAGTGGAGCAGGTAGTCGATCTCAAAAGACCTACTGCCCATATTTCTGTCAACCAACTGCAGGCTGTATCTTACATTAACCCCCGCAGGGTGTTGAACAAAAGGAAAAAGTGTGATGCTGAACTGCTGTTCGGCAATAGCTCCCTTATTGGACTGGGCGTCTGCGGTACTTTCATTGTGGTAGACCCGTTCGAAAATTATAAAATCAGCACCTTTTTTAACCGGAACTTTTAGCAGTACGCGCACGCTATCTTTTATCCCTTCCTCAATACTGATATGTGGGCTTCCATATTTCCCCTCGGTCAGCTCTGAAACCTTGAAAAACTCAAAAAACAGTGGCTTTAAAGGCAACAGATAGCTTTTGGTATTATCTGCGTCAGAGAGCTTGAGGTTTCCGTCAAAATAGTGTACAGCATCAAGCGGGTAAACCATCCTGATGAGTGTATCCTCTAAAAAATCACTGACGGTAAGGTATGGGTACTTTATATTCAAACCCGGAAGGATACGCTGGCTTAAAGAGTCATTATCCACGTATTTCACCATGGTACGCTGGTCCCAGTTTCCATTAACATATTTAAAGGGTTTGTTAAAACTGTTCTGTAGGACCAGGGGCTTAGTCCCGTTATATTTGATACTATGGATAACAAAGTCACTCTGATCCACCGGAATCTTATCCGAATCAAGAATTTTGAACGCGACATCAAAAACTTCCACCACCTGTCCGGCGTCCTTGGTATACAGGCTTTGATAACTGCTCTCCAGATCAGAGGTCTTTAGGGTATTAAGGGCATTGTAAAGCGCAGGCTCTAAGGATAAAAGAATGTTAAGGTTTTTATTTAGATACTCTTGGAACGCTTTCATCTTTTCACCCAGCTCAGGTCTTGCTTTAAACAGCAGGTAAATGTATTTTTGAAATTCTGGATCCCGCTCATAAAGCGGTACTATATCCGAAAAAAAAACTTTGCCCTTTGTACTGATCAGGTTGAGTGAGCCCGAGCGGTTTGCGGCATTGAAAAACAATGTCAGCGGCGAAGTCCCGCCGATAACCTGATGGTTACACTTGATAATATAAATGCTGTTGAGCGCTTGAAAGTTGAATGAACCGGCATCCTGTCTAAGGTACATATCCAGCACATCACCCAACTTCCGGTGGCCTGGATTTGGGCTATCGATCAGTGTCCTTACCTGGTGCTGTTTATTCCATTCGATAATCTCAATCCTGTCCTTGAAATTCTCGTAAAAAAAGAGCAGTTCTGCAAGATCCAAACACTGTGAAACCGCCCGTTCGTCCTCCCTACTGGCCACCACTGTTTCCCCCCTTTGATAAAAACCAAGGCGCGGGCTCTGTCCAATATTCTCGAAAGACTTCCTGACCAGATCCATCCTTGCAAAAGGGCTGGGTATAGATGTAGGTGCATTCAGGGCGTGCCCTCCTTCCGGATCGGGAATCGCCTGTATCTCTTTTGTGCCATACTGGGCGGAAACGAACCAATCCTCTCCGCCGTTATCTGTAAATCCTATAATTGCTGACATATTTTAAATCTGTTGATATCCGTACTTTTCACCTGTTATTTCACCCGTTGTTTTGTAGAACAGGCTGATCAGTTTCTGTTCGGCCGAGCTGTAAGCCTGTCTATTATCCAGCTGGTTCAGTTTGGTGTCAAATGTGTCATATTTGAACTTGCCCATACCGAGCCAGTTTGCCTGCAGGGGTTTATCCCTCACCAGGTTCATCAGATCCGACTGACGGTCGAAAGGCCGGAAAGATCTTGCGTTCGCTCCCAGTTCATCAAGCCATTCATCATATTGCCTTAAGAATCCTAGAAGGTTTGAACCATAAAACTGTGCGTTTTTCTGCTTTTTATCGAAACTCGGCTGAGATGTTGACCAAGCCTGTCTTTCGATGGATTCTTCCAGATTTTCTTGAAGATATTTTCTGAACAGGGTAAACTGGGTGAGACTGCGTCCAAGCAGGTTTCTACTGCCGTCACATAGTTCTGCGAAAGAAAGGTCCTGGCTATTGTTTCTGATTGCATACTCCTTGTATACACTGTTTACAGGCCGACCATTCATAGTACTGAGTTCACTGTCCCCGACATTCATGAAATCGATGATTGCCAGTGCTCCGGCAACCTCAACAAAATGCGCCTTGTTTTTCTGTCCGTTGCTCCCTGGGTCGTTCTCATACGCCTTACCAACATGCCTGTCACCCAAATAGTACATCATGTTGAGCGAGCTGTTCACATTTCTCCGGTAATATTCCAGTGCTGCCTTGGTTTTTTCTATAAAATCTGATTTGTTGATGGGGCTTTTCTCGTCAACCTCGATGTTGAAGTATGGAAGGACGGTTAATGCCCCTATCGCCGAGTCCCTTAAAAAACCGGCATTGCTGATATCTGATTGTCCGGCAGCATCCCGGATACTCTTCAGTATAGTCGGGAACCCCGCCGCACCAGTCCCACCGAAGATCGAGCTGATAATAAAAATACGGTCATCTTTTCCGAAGTTATTGGCAAAAACCCTAAACTCCTCGGAATGTTTGAACTGATTGAGCACAACACTGCCCACATTAGGGTTTCCGACAAAACCGATATCCATCGGGATCTCTAAAAGATCGATTTCCTCCTTTGCACTGTTTATCGTCCGCCCTGAAAATATCAGGTCGGCAAGTGCCTTGTTCTCTTCCCCAAGCGAGTTGTATGAAAAATAGTCCTTGAATTTGGTCGATTCCACGTCCTTAAGGGTAAACGTATAAGTTCCCCCAAGCGAACCCTTGGTATCAAGTGATTGTAATGTTGAGAGCTTAGTAGAAAAAAAACCATTTCCAGTACCGACTTTTTCGGTAATGCGCTGATAGTTATTCAGTGCTGAAACTGTACGTTTAAGATCTTCATTGTCTTTATGCGGATCTATGATGACCGGCACAATCTCAAAATCGTTAAGCGGCTTGAGCCCGGAAGCGAGTAGCATGGTAAGGGACTTGATCACCCGTGATCCTGTACCACCTATACCGAATATAAAAAGTTTAGCCATATATTTATTAAATTAAGGTTTCCAGAAAGTGGTAAGCCGCGCATTAGTGGACAGACTCCTGGGAAATGAAAATGAGGTTAACAATATGAAGCATACCAGGCCCCAGAAAGCATTGGCAGTCCCGAAAAGCATAAGGTCTCCAGAACCGAAGATAAGTTGGTCGCATCTGTCAACTGTTTTTGGCAGCGAAAAGGCAATCCCGAAATTCATGGCCACACCCACCAGTGCTGTTATCCACCAGGAAAGTTTCGAGCTGAATTTCGCTGTGAAACGGTCAATAATCAGATACATCAACATAAAGAGGCCCAAGCTGATGGCAATCATGATCAGAAAGACCTCCAGGTATAAATTGCTTCCGCTAAAAGCGTCACAGGTAATGTCCCATCCCCGCAGGTGGGTCCCAAGATCGGTCTGGTAACCAAACCATTCATAAATCATTGCTATAAAGTCTGTCATGTTATTTATCTATTTTAATTTTGATTTCAATAATCTTGCGGTCGTTAACGCCTTGTCCAAAAGCCTGGTAAACCCCGCCAAGTAAATGGGACAGCCCGAAAGTACGTACCTGTTCTGTAATGTCGGTACCGATAGCAGAGTCATCAAGAGAGCTGCAGGCATTTACCCATTGAGGAACTTTATCCATCGCCGATATTACCAGCTGGTCTGTCTGGAGCTTTTTGGTCCGGAGCGTGATAAGGTGGGTATACCCTGAGAAAGAGGCGGAATGAAGCTCTGCAGAACTTAGTTTCCTCACCGAGATCGAGTAGGCGCTATTACTTAATCCGTAAATGTCCTTGTCCGAGAAATAATCTAGACCTTTAAGATTTGAGCTGAAATCAACAGCGATATTAAAGGCAAAATCGCCATTGGCCGTCTTCGCCGCAGAAATATGGTCTGAGTTCTCGAATTTAAAATCCCCTATACGCCCTTTGTTTACAACCTTATACCGAGGCACTCCCGGTACACCTGTTTTAAAAAATACTGCATTTTGGATCAGATGGCCGTTCTCCTCACTGACAATATGATTCTTTAGCGCCAGGGAAACCTGTTCTGCAGTACCCATAAACCAGATATAATATGGCCGTGTAACCTGATGAAGGGCAACCTGACGCGATTTATAATCAAAGTAAGTGCCCGTAAAATCTGCCCTAAGCTGAAATATTGCGATGGACAGGTCCTGCTTCCCGAGCTGATCAATTACAGCATCTTTTATAGCAACCTGTTGCATTTCCAGGTAACTTACAGCGTTGGTCTTTGCTCCCGGCGAAAACACAAAATCAGAAATCAAAACCGATGCATTGCCTGCATCTGTACGCCTAAGCACCTCTTTGATCACCGCAGCGATATCTGAGGTTCCTCGTTTGCCGCCCATTGCCTTAAAGCTTTTTCGCGTTAACATCTGACTGAAAGTGCCGATGTCTGTCGATGGAACCGCTATTACTTTGCTATTGATATAATTTAATTTCACCTCACGGCTAAACTGTTTGGTATTAACCAATAGGTCATAGACCGAACTTTTCAGATCAGCTTGACCGATGTATCCATCCATACTGAATGAGTTCTCAAAATAAACATTCACATCAAAAAGCCTTTTCTTTTCCACTGAGCCCACTGACAGGACAACATTAATGTTTTTAATGGCATAATATTTCTTCATATAAGCGATCAGGGCCATATCCTTCCTTAAGGCGGCAAACTTATCATCCTTAAGGATAGAGGCTTTGATACCGTCATATTCTCCCTGGGTAACCACACCGTCCCGGGCAATCAACGCCAGCTCATCCTGAAGTGAAAAAGACCCACAGGCCGATATGGCCAAAAGCGGAAACATCCACATCAGCTGCCTGATGAATGATCTTCTGTTATACATTTTATTTATCTTCATATTGTTTGGTTTATCACCCATATCACTGGCTAATGTGATAGAATGTCCAGCAGCCCATTCATGCGTGCCGGAACATCCCCACATTCCTATTGAGAGCTTATTGGTTATTTCGGTCGCTATTATTGGCGCAAAGACTAGTTTTCGATATCAAGAACATGTTACTTTTGGTATATTGGTCTGAATCTACAATGGGATATTGGGTTATTGATCCTGTTTTCATTTTTCGGGAAAATAGTTTGATATCTGTAGTTTGTTTACCAAAATTACCCAAGCCAAGTGAGGGTTTATTACGGGATCCCGTAAAGTGAAGATTATTTTGTTATCTGTTATCCGGGTAATCAGGATGCCCAGACCATGGGACAAAAAAAAGCCCCAGATCATTGAAAATCCGGGGCAATCGATATCGGTATCAGCCATTGATACGGCTGCAGTCCTTGCCTCCTTTTGCAAAAGCTTCGGAAATTAAGAAATCAGATGATGCCGTAATCCCGGCAATAAACAATCAGCTGCTCGTTATTGGAAAAACCAAGCCCCTCACGCATCTCTTTCAACCTCTTTTCCACTGTACTCAGTCCGGATGGTGAGATACCGTTGGCATCGAGAAATGTTGGGATATTTTTCTGCTTGGTGCCTTTGGAAAGCTGCGAAACAATAGTAATGTCCAGCTTATCGAATTCAAAGGTGTTATGGTGATGATTCTTTTTTTTGATCTCCAGCGGCATATATGTCCGCCCTTTAACGATCGTTTCGACAGCGGATGAGAGTTCTTCAGCATCCCTTCTGCCCTTTTGCACGAAAGCGTTGATCCCAAGATCCTGGTATAGCGAACGTATTACCGCGGGACGCCCTTCTGCAGAAAATACCACAATCCTGATATCCTCCTGTACGGCCTTAGCGGCCGTGATCAGGTCCTCTCCTCCTTTAAGTTCCTGTTCCCTGTGGTCCTCGGCAAATGAAAGGTCGGTAATGAGCAGGTCGAAAGGCTCGCCTGACTGCAAAGCCTTACGGATATGCATAAGTGCATCGTCACAGTAATAGGTGTACTGTCTCTGGGCAATCCCCAATGATTCCATGGTCTTGACGATGGAAATACTCGCCATCTGTTGGTCTTCAGCTATTAATACTTTTTTAAACATAGAAGATGAATTTAAACAGGAAAGCTAATCTGGATCTTTAGGCCCTGCTCTCCCTGAACGGTTTCAAAGATAATCGATCCCAAAACCGATTTCATACGGTTTCCCGTACTGCGCAGTCCATTGCCATGAACCATCTCTTCTTCCATCCCTTTTCCATTGTCACGGTAACTGATGTTTACCGTTCTCTCCACCCGTTCAAAACGCAACACCACGTTATCCGCACCGCTGTGCCTGCTCATATTGACCATCAGTTCCTGGAGTACCTGTTCGATCTCATAGAAAACATCGACAGTGATTCCTGACCATATATCCGCTTCGTTGCCCACGATAACAACCCTGGTCTGCTCTCCGGAAAACGAGCTTAACAGCTCCCGTGCATGCACATCAAAAGGCTGCTCAGGAACCACCGGCCGGTTATAGGAAATATTCCTTGATTTTTCATAAAGCAGTTCGATCTTATCCAAAAGGCTATCTGCACTGACATGTATGCGGTTCTGTATCTCTTTCATCATCCGGTATAGGCCGTTGGCCACCACATCATGAACGTGTTTAGAGGTTTTGAGCTCACTCTCCCTGATTCGTTTCTCAGTCGCCAGGGCCAGTTTACGCCTGTGCCTGTGAAACTCGGCCAGTCCAAACGAGAGCAATATCAGCGACACAAATGCGATTATGCCCATCTGATAATTCTTTGCCGTATTCTCTTTTTGCAATAACAGTTTATCCGCCTTATTCTTCTCGCTCTCATAACGGATCAACGCAAACTGGTTCTTGGCCCTGCTCCTCGAGGTCTGCAGACTGTCGTCCAGACGTTCATAGGCTTGAAAATAAGGTTTTGAACGCGCCGGATCTGAAAGCCTGATCAGCTTTTTGAGGGCCTGGAGCTTATCATCCCCACTGCCAAGCTTCCTGGCCACCCGGTACATACTGTCCGCATACGCTAAGGCCATTACACGCGAGGTCTGGGCATAATAGTCTGAGAGATGCGAATAACTGGCATTCAGTCCCCACTGATCCTTTTCCCTGCGCCGTATTTCCAATGCTTCCCTGAATTTTCCTATAACCGGAGCCGAAGGATCCTGCTGCCAACTGGCCCTTGCAATGTTGGAAAGGGTTCTGGCATATTCGCGCTGGTTCCTGCTTGCACCCGACAGCACCTCACGGTAAACGCTGAGTGCCCGTCCGTAATCCTTCATGTCCTGGTAGGTCTTTGCCTTGTTGTTCAGGTACACGCGGGTATAAAGGGAATCATTTGAAAACCTGATCGCGTCATCATAAAAACGCAGCGCATTGGTATAATCTTTTAATTTATAAGTGGCAATGCCAAGATTGTTATAGTTTGAACGGATAAAAACATACTGGCTGCTATCGCTGGGTTTAAAATAACTGATCGCTGCAAGAGAGAGTTCCTGCCCACCAAAATAATCCCCTTTATCAGTGGAAATGATGGCCATATTGAGCAGGCATTTGCCAACACCCAAACTATCGTTTTCCTGAATAAATACATCTTTTGCCCTGTTGAAATATAAAAAGGCACTATCTGCAGGCCCCTTTTCCCTGTACTCGAAAGCCCTGTCATAGGCAGGGTTAAGGGTGGTCTTTTTTTTATCTGCCTGTTGCCTGCAGCAAAAGATCAGCAAAATGAAGGGTATCAGGGCAATGGCGGAGCGTCTCACATTATCGGGATTTCCCGAAATTAAAGAATATATATCATTGTCCCAAAAAGCTGATCAAAGGAAATGCGAAAACAAAAAAAGGCCAGCCAAAAGAACCGATTGGTCCTACTGGCTGACCTGAGATAAAGAGGGACGCAAGCATCCCTCTTATGTACTATCCGTCTATCTTCGGTGGCGGCGTCTGACCGGTCTCACCACCTGTGTCACCATCATTGGGCGTACCATCCTGACCAGTACTGTTTTCGGCACTGCTGACCTGAGTGGTGCCGTGGCAGTTAGAAGTTGAAGATTCAGCTGGGTTCACTAGGCCCAGAATAAGTGCAATAAAATAAGGTAAGAACATGGTTTCCTAAATTTTAAAAGTTTCGAAAAATCAAGTCCCCGCGACCCTCGCAGGGACGGTTATAATTTTTTCAGAAGGCCTTCTGAAATTTGGAAAGCTTGAGATCCAGTGTACGGAGGCGAGTGGCAGCTTTCCGTTTTACCCCAGGTTACCGTACGCCGGTCTCATGTTTTTATCAATCAGTTCCTGGTGTTACTTCCGGCAGCTGACCGGTTCCTGAACTGGATGATGATGCAAATGTATATCGCCCTAAGCTCCTGTCATGCACAGAATTCCGATCGTGTCGATAATACCGATTGAATGTTTGAAATGCTTTTGGAATTCCTAAAATTCTCCTACATTGCACTTCTTAACGCATCAAAAAATGTTCGAGGAATACAAAGAACTTGTTGTAAAACACTATCAAAATGTCGTGGCATCAGAGGATACCTCGGTTTATCTGAAAAACCCAACACCGGCGAACCTTAAGAGTGAATGCCTAAAGGTTTACGGATCTAGGGACCACGATGCAGCGGACAAAAGAATACTGATTGATTTTTTTGGAAACCCCGATAAACTGGGTGATTTTGGTGAGGCTATCAATTCCTTTATCACCCCGAACTTCAGGCCCGTGCAACAATTTATCCAGGCGCCCACCAGGGACTCGCACCCCCGCAATATTGAACTCCTGGCCTGGCTGACCGATTACCAGCCCCGTCCTTTCCGATTTGACACTTTTAAAAGACCTGGCTATTCACCTCCCTCATCTGATACTCATCAACCGCCCGGGACTCCGGACAATACCGCTGTCCCTGTAAAAAAGAACTGGAAACAGTTGATCAAAAAATACCAGAAGGAAAGTGCCCTGGCCCTGATCGTACTAGGCCTTATGACCTTTTTGCTCATGAAAATATTACCGGGTAAGCAATGCATGTACTGGGCCGGTGACCACTACGAAGCCATCGACTGTAACAGACAGATATTCGGTGTACAGAGCATTGCCCTGGATACCATGAAACTCAACCATTTTAAAAAAATCACCAGACCCGACACCATGACAACCTATTCCATTGGAAAAGTATGGTACATTAAAACCGATAACCCCAAACCGGAATGTTTCACCGCAGATGGAACCCATCCCCTTTACCCAGGCAGGGACTTAAAACCTTTGACTTTGACCATATTGAGAAATCATTTCGGGATCACCCAGCAGGATAGCATCGCAAAGAAATAAACCATCAGTCAGAACTAATTAAAAGTGCTGCACCGAGAAAAATTAACTATTTAAAGCCTTGAGGGTTAACCGTATTTATCAATGTAGTTTAATGGATAATTTGCAGCTTAATCTTTAACCATAAATCAATTATCATGGCCAGTTATCGAGTTGTCTGCATTACCAAGCCAGACGTGAACAGTTCCACCGAACACATTACAGAAATCGGATATTATGAATCGGCTTTTAAGCCCAAAGTTACCATCAGCACCGAGGAGACGATCAAGCGTATTGATGCAAATTCATCTGAATTTTATGTCAGCACTCCCCAGGGAACTGCTTATGTTAAAGTCGAACGCCCCATCGGCAGAAGGGCTTATATCAGAACAGTGCCCGACAGGACAGAAAAGGATAACCTTTTAAGTTTACAACAGTGTAAAAATGCCTAAAACAAAAAGGGCTACCGATCCATCGGTAGCCCTTTTATTATCTTACCTAACCTCAAGCCCGGTATGCCCGCAGGTGAAAAAGGTTAATACGATTGTTGTATCTGTTAATGGCTATTGCTTACCCAGGTAATGTCCTTAAAACCACTAGCTCCCTCAAAATCGAAATACCTTTGTTTTAATAACCGCAACCTGTACCTCACAGGAAGATAAGCTGCCCATTTGGAGCCGGATAATATATCAGGGTGTGCATATAGAAAATTCTCAAGATGAAAATCCAGATCATCTGATGAGGGAACAAGCAGCTTACCGAAATCGCCGGTATCCATCACAGCGCCTTCAACCTTAAACCGGCTCTGATCATCATTAAAATGAACTTCCACCCCGTTCAGGCCCCAAAAGAAAGAAAGCGTCCTATTGATGCGTGACCCTGTGAATGAATAAAGGCTGATTTCCTTTGCTTCAATAAGCATCGGCCGTTGCAGGGCAAGATCCTCAATTGGAAAAACACTGAATTCTGCCCTTAATTTCCCGATCTCTTTAGCACTGTTTTCATCAAGCATGGGATATATCTCCTTGCTGAAAAGAATTTCCATCATCTTTTCTCGGATCCGCGGATGTACATCCCCACCTTCACCAAAAAACAACGGTTTCCTGCCATCGTTTGCCGGCACAACCTCGATTTTTTTTGCTTCATGATCAACAAACCTGATCTTCCAGATCTTGGCTGCCAGCAAAATATTCTCATTTTCGCGTACCTGTGCTGTCATAGGGATCTGACCGATACCAGTTCCGGAACTGAGTACCTTATAATAACTCTGTGCATTAAACACAGTATAAAAATCACGCCCGTTAACAATCTTTTCTCCCTCTATCCCAATGATAAGTTCTTTTCCAAGCTCTTCCAGAAAATCAATGGCAATCAGCTGTTCTATAATCTCAAGGATTGCAGACTCTTCGATCAGTTCAAAAGCGTAGTTAGATTTTAAATTTCGGATCAGCTCTTTTTTTGTGATCCCCAAACGTTCCTTTGTGATCGAAAGCGCCTGGTGGAGCAGGATATCATAGGAATAGTCAATGATTTCAGGCGGCTCGATAAAACCTTCCAGATATAAAAGCCAGCCTGCAAGCGATTGCAACAGGCTCCATGGACTTGTTGCATACAATAAAAGCCTGCTTTTCGCCCCTTCCCTGCGTCCACTTCTGCCCACACGCTGGATGAGCGAGGCAATGCTATGAGCTGCATCAAGCTGCACCACCTGGTCGACCGAGCCGATATCAATCCCAAGTTCAAGCGTGGAGGTACAGGCAATGGTAAAATTCCTACGCACCTTGCTTTTCGCAAACTCCTCTACATATTCCCTTACCTGTTTATCAACGGATGAATGGTGTGAAAAATAATTCGCATGGCCACCAACACGCCCAGATAATTTCATCAGGCTCACCGCAACCTCCTCGGCCCTTCCCCTACTATTGGGAAATACCAATACCTTTGAATCCCTGGTTTCCCTGTAAAGATCCTTTAGAAGTTCCAGTGGTAAACTCATTCCTCCCTGTTCAAAATATTTAAAAGTGGTGTCAAGATCTTTCGAAGTCGGATCCCGTAAAACAATGGTCTTTTCAGGCTTCCCGGTAAACTTCTTAGCTTCCGAAAAATCACCCAAAGTTGCCGACAAACCGACAACGGAGAAGCCAACGGAATTAATATCCTGCAACCTGGACAGCAGCGATTTTAAATGAACGCCCCTGTCAGATCCGATAAAAGAATGGATTTCATCGATCACTACATATTTTAGATTGGAAAAAAGGTTTTTGACATCGTAAGGTTTGTTGACAAACATCGCCTCCAGAGATTCAGGGGTAATAAGTACCACGCCCTGCGGATCCTTGAGCAGTTTCCCCTTAAGTGACCTGCTCGCCTCACCATGCCATTTGGTTACCGCTATCTCCATATCACTGCATAGGTCTTCCACCCTCATGAACTGATCGTTTATCAGCGCAATGAGCGGCGAAATATAAAGCACAGCAACTCCGCTTTGATTGAAATCCACTTTGGACAATATCGGAAGAAAGGCTGCCTCGGTCTTTCCCGAAGCGGTCCTGGATGCCAGTATATAATGTCCATTGTCGCCCATGATCTTTTTGATCGCAGCCGACTGGATATCACGGAAACCCTCCCAGCGTTTGTCCCTTACAAACTTTCTTACCGCTGGCGACAATAGCTCGAATGCTGTCACAGTTCCTCGATTCCGTCCAAAATGAGATCATCAGGTCTTTCATCAGAAATCTGCACCTGTGAAAACAGACGATTTTTATCCAGGTCCGGATTCTGCCGCAATATATTCAGTATGTTCAGAAAATCACGGATCACTTCCCTTGGCGTCAAAAATTCATCAGCGCCAGGTTTATTGAACATTTCTTCCATGAAACTCAGGATATCATCGTCATTGATATTGATTTCAGTTTTATAGTTGAAATCAAAGATCAGCTTAAGTTTTTTAAGCAGTACGAATATCTCATTGTTATCCAGTGGCAATAACCTGATCACCGGCTGGGCAAAATCCCTGATTCCGGCAGTCTCAAACTTATTTGTCTCGAGCCTTGTCTTTAATGCATTGTAGCTGAACAGCCCCCTGCGCTCATTCTGCAGGAATTCAAAAGTACCCGCAAAGTTGAAAAACAGGTTGGACACCTTTCCCTGGAAACAATCATTGTAAATACTCAGGATCTTTTCATAGTTCTTTTCCCGCATGGCAGCCGTGGAGATCTTGTAAAGATTGATTGCCTCATCTAGATTGATCATAAAGCCGCTATAGCCCATACTCACAAATAACCGGGTAAAGTTTTTGAGCATATCATAGTAGTTTAAATCATTAATGATCTCGCGCACGCCCAGATCCTGTCTTGCCTCGGTCCTTGTCGAATATTCCCCTTTTAACCATTTCAGCGCGCTCCTTCTGAGCATATCATCCCCTGAGATATAAGCTTGGTAATATTTGAGCACCACCGTACCAAAGTCAAATCCACCAGCATCAGAAAGCTCATTGATCGTTTTCATGATCGCATTCTGTACCAGTGGCAGATTGGCCTCATCCCGTATCGAATGTAAGGGCAGCTGGTTTTCCTCAGCTGTTTTTGTCAATACCTGCTCAATCCATTTCTCCAGCAGCGTCGGCAATGCACCGCCCTCCGGTTTAGTCTGGATCGAGATATTGTCCATGATGGCGGAATATAGCGCAAGTCCTTTCCCATCGTTTGCATACAATCTATTGTCCGGGGTAAAATCGGCTTTGGCCACCACGAATTTCTGTTTTAGCGCAACCGTGTTAAGCAGATGCAGGATAAAAGATTTTCCGGAACCGAAATCCCCTATCCAGAACTTGACCATGCTATGCCCGTTTTTCACATCTTCCAGTGCTGCCACGACCGCATCGATCTCCTCAGACCTTCCCACTGTAATATGTTGTATCCCAATCTTTGGGACTACCCCGCCGATCAGCGAATTGATGATCGCGGTAGCCTCTTTGGGTTTTAGATTCTCTATCATTTTGCTAAAATATTTTCATAATAATGTTCGTAAATCACGTAATTGTCTTCTTCCTCTTCAATCAGCACATCACCTATATAATCATAACAGGCTTCATTGATACTGTCTATGAGCTGGTTTTTAAAAACGCCCCTTTCCTTTGCCATCTGCTCAATCTCACACTGCGGGACGGCGTAATTGTTCCTGCTAAAATGCATCAGGATATCGCTTTGGACTGCAGAAAGATTGACATCTGCAGTAAAAATTGCCGCTGTTCCACCTGGAGCTGACATTAGAGGTTCTGGCATATCCACTACCAACGGAACCTGTTCTACAGCAATAGGCCCTTCGTCCTCCTGCAGGTATTTGTTCAACAGTTCGACAGTACCTGAATGCCTTTGTTTGATCACTTCGATCGCATCAGCATTAAGCGAAATTTTCTTGCGTTTGGGCAGCAGTACGGTAGAAACAGCCGCAAGTGCCTGCCCCAGATCCTTACTGGCAACCAGGTTTTCGATCACCACCTGAAAATCATGTAGCTGCTCATCTGTTTTAAACAGCTTTTTGATATTGCTTTTGTTCAAAGGGCGGTTGTCGAAAGTATCGGACAGCAGATCAGCATGGATATAATAGATATATAAGGTCAATGCAGCCTGCGGATCCACTGAAGAAATATCTTTGGACGCCTCATAGTAGATCATTTCCAGTGACGGGTTGGAACTGTTCAGTTCGGCAAGATCCATCACAAGGTCCATATATCGGGCCATATTGTTTCTAAACTCCTTACTGATCCGCTCAAAAGATTGCCTCCATCTGCCAGGACTCTGGCCGTATAATAACCGTTCGGTTTTCCTGTCTGGCATATCGACCCTAGGGATCCAGATCTGCAATACCTGTGAGAGTTTATTGGTGATCCTGAGGTGATACTCCGTTAAAACCTCTTCATCGCTTACATCCGGATCGGTATTGATCTTTCTGGTATGGCCATAATGGATCCGGAGTGCATTTTCAGCATGTTTAAAAATATTATAATGGATATCCGTCAGCGAGGATAACATGGTATGTTTATAGCTATAATCATTAAGGCCATGTTTGACACGGCTTCGCGTCATCAGGTCCGCTACGGTATTAAACTCCACTTCAATGGCCGTACCCTGCTTTTGGTATTTGTAAGACAGATCATCCAGGATAAGTACAAAAAGCTTAACGATCTGTGACCTGCAGAACGGGATACTGCTGAAATTGTTACTGGGATACCATAACTGGTTCAGGATATGAACCTGCTGGTCATTCAGGTTTAACTGTTTTTGGTATTCGTCCCCCAACCTGTCCACCCTACTGGTATCATAATCCGTATGGGAAAATGAAATCCGTTCGCCTGCACCGGTTACGTCGATTATAGATGAATCCATGAATGTTATTGATAAGAGTCCTTAATTTAGCATACGGCAGCCACACAAATATTAAAAATATCAGGCACTGCTATAGCCACTAATATAACCAACTTAAACCTGTATTTCCAAATCAAATCCATTGTTATCTTATTGCCTCTGGCATTATCGGGTAGCCACCATTCTCCTGTCCAGGTAAGCTTAATAGCATCTATTACTGATACCTGTTGATATATTCCTGAAGACCGCCCTTCATGCCCACGCCAACAGCTTCAAACCTCCACTCCCCGTTACGGCGGTAAATCCTTCCGAATTCAACAGCAGTTTCGATCGAGAAATCCTCTTCAAGCTCGTACTTCAGTACTTCCACACCATCCTTGTCCACAATACGCACAAATGAATTGCGTACCTGGCCAAAATTCTGCCTACGCGCCTCAGCTTCGTGGATGGTCACCACGATACACAGTTCGCTCACTACAGGACTGACAATCGATAAGTCCACGTTAATCGCCTCATCGTCCCCATCGCCCTCGCCCGTCAGGTTGTCCCCGGTATGCACCAAAGCCCCATCAGGAGAAGTTAAATTGTTATAGAATATAAAATGCTCATCGCTGACCAGCTTTTTGTTTTCGCCCAGCATAAATACCGACGCGTCTAAATCAAAATCATTGCCGCCAAAGCTGTTGGTATCCCAGCCTAGTCCGATTGTAAATTTCGGTGCCGTTAAATTCTCCCGTTGTCCTTTTTGTAGATTGATTGCCATATAAATTAAATTTTTGCCTTAATAATTGATTAGTTGGGGCTGAAATTGGAACTATTACTAGCCTACGCGATAAGCCTCAGGCTGTGATTTCCAATTAGAAAATACACCTATTTCTTTGATAGTTGATTATGTAGTTGAAAAACGGGGATGTTTGGTAGGAAGAAAGAATCTGGACAGTTTGTTGGCTGGATACTGGTTAAGATAATTCGACCTGCAAAAGCAATATCCACAGTTTCTAGTACGGACCATCCCAGCCAACCTCCTATCTGGGAGATTCAATAATTCCTCATTTGCCACAGTATAAAGTTCGGTGTCATCGTATATCACCACATTTGGGTTATCCAATATTATTTCTTCCAAGTGCTCAAAAGGAATAGGAGCAGTCGGTTTTCGCAAAGTTACCATCTTTCTATGACTCTGATATTTATCCCACTTCTCTGTAAGATCATCAATACTGATAAAGTATTTCTCTTCATATGGCGTATCAGGCTTCCAAAATATAGGGTTATTTTTTGTAATGAAAATTTCTAGATCTTCCTCCAATAGTAGACTGAAATGATATTTAAAAAGTACTGGACCATAAAGATTCTGCCTAGGAAAAAGTCCATGCAAATCTGTGGTGTCAAAAAAAACATCTTCCCATACGTCGTTATCCTTGTCATCCTTATCCGAATCCTGAACAGTCTGATATAGGCCCGACTTTTCGATCAATCCCCTAGAGTAAAGTCCACCGTTATTTAAAAAAGACTGCGATGTGGCAAGTGTATTGGCATGGTGGAGATGAGTAATTCCTTGCTCACCAAGAAACCTATACACAAAATTATTATCTAATCTCATCCTAAAAATTGAATTTCTGCTGATTGTCGATGCTTTTTCTGTCTTCGATGATTCGGCTATCCTTAATGGCACTTTCAGACATAGTGGCTACGTCATCTATCGAAATAACTGAACTATACTTGGGGTATTTTTCAAGAAAGGTCTCAAGCCTTCTAAACAGGGAACCATGTTGCAGCTTTAAATTGATTATTGAGCGTGCGAGGTATGTGGTACAATTTTCAGAAAATGACAACTCAAATTTTTTAGCTAAAAAAAATGCTCTCAAGATATTTGCCTCAACAGTAGGATTTTTCTTTTTGTACAAATCATTTTTTCTTAGAATATCTAATGTCTTTTCCGTAACGCATTCGTTGTAATTTCTCACGTGTATAAAATTCCCCTTGTTTACATTTATCACAAGAGAATCATAGTTAAAAAAACAGCCGTCTGCTATTCTTTCTATAATATAATTCTCATTCCTGTTAACTACATCAGTTCTAAATGCCCAATTGTTATCGATCGTCCAGAGATCGACCTCACTATCAAGCAGACTTATTTTAACGCCGGACATCCTGTTGAATTTATATTTAAGTTGCGATCTTTTGAGTATATCCTCAAGTAGTTCCTGATCAATATCAACCATCATATCAAGATCCCGAGATAAAGAGCCATTGGCGATATCCCTAAGAAATCCTCCTACGACATAGGCTGTACCATTAGCCAATATTTCCATAAGAAAATCGTTAAAAGCATAATTAGTCAATCTAAAAACATCGAACTTTAGCTTGAACCGATCTTTAAATTCATTTATCTCCTCAATTTTCTGCAACATTTTTCTATATTTTAATTCCTTTCAGTTTTTGAAAGAGCGCCAGTGCGTAGGAATCCGTCATACCGCTAATAAAATCTACTACAAGCTGAAATTTGCTATACTCCTCATTTCTGTTGTAATGATTAAAGTTAAGATATATGTGCCTATAGCTTGACGAAATTAAATTAAATAATCGGGACTCTTTTGAATTCCCTGAATCTTTAAACTTTGGACTCTTTGCCGCTGTGATAAACACATCCAAAAGGCCATAAATGATTTCCCAACCGGCAATTTCTGTCTCTACAATACGTCTGTTTTTAAAAACATGATATGAAAGATCCTTAAATGCATTTCGTACATTATTTGCTTTTGATCGGTTAATTAATTCACTTTTATAATTTCCATCCATTATATCGTCATAGTTCTCTGTAAACTCCTTTACTATTGAGCCTATCATAAAACCTTGGGCACTAATTCTAAACCGCTGAACAGTAAGATTTAATCTGTCTGAGGGTAGGTTACGGTAGTCTGTATGAAATTTTTCCAAATCATTTAAAAGTCGTCCCTCGTCTGGATCATGCCTGTTTAAGTGTTTTTCAAAAACTTCCCGAATCAGTTCAAAACTTAGATTTCCAACCTTTACACCATCTTCTATATCCGCTGCCGAATAAGCAATGTCATCGGCCGCTTCCAGGAGAAAAGTAATCGGGTGCCGCTTGCCATTGAGTTTCAGATGACTGTCAATGGCTAGAAAGTCGTCCGTTTCTGAGACAAAATATCCAAATTTCTTCTCTGAAACATCAGTTGTTTTCCCTTTATTGCCGTCAATAGAGGATTTTGGATATTTTATAATACCCGCCAATGTTGGAAAAGTGAGATTGTAACTGAATTCATCTACTAAAAACTGTAGCTTGCGTAAGATGCGAAAAGTTTGCACATTACCATCAAAGTTTGTGAGATCTGCTATTTCTTGATCGTTCCAGCCATTTCTATTATCCGAGTTTTCAAAGTATGTATTAAAAAAGGACTGTATTGCAGATTCACCAAAATGTCCAAAAGGTGGATTGCCGATATCATGAATAAGACCGATTGTCGACAATAGGGAACTTAAATGCCCACTGTATTTAAATTGATCGAGTTTATTATTTTCAAAGAGATATTTCTCGATACTTTTCCCAATTGATCTGCCAATTGAAGACACTTCCATTGAGTGTGTAAGCCTCGTGCGAATAAAATCACTCTTTTCCAACGGAAAAACCTGTGTTTTATCCTGCAATCTTCTTACTGCCGAACTCGAAATCAATCTTCCGTAATCACTTTCGAAGGGATCCCTCCCGTCGCTATCTATTGTTTGACTCCTTACTCTAAAAGTTTTGGGATCTAGTAAGATCTCCCACGTATTACCCATCTATTTTTATATTTATTGTGTTAATTTATTTGATCAAGTTTTCAACGGCAAAGCAGAACTAATCTAGTTAGAATATGTTCACTATAGTCCAATTTTAACCCAATCCAACCTAAACTTATACCCCATAGCAGTGATCTTCTGATATGTATCATAAAGTGTTATTTTGGAAAAAAAAGGCACTTTGAATTTCTTACCGCTTTTGAGTATCCTGAAAACAATGGTTACCTCTTCTGGATAAAACTTTTTGACGTTGTACACACTTCTTATTTTGGTGTCGTGTATAGCTTTCTTAAATTCCTGGCGAAAGCCTACATCGTTAAGCATCAACCTTGCCGAAACCAATCCTTGATTAAAAAGATGACTCAGCTTGGCCGAACCTGTCCCTGCTTTTACATGTACGATCTCTAAGTTGTCACCTACGATATCTGCCATTTCAATCTTTTCTCCTGCTTTTTTATAGAATATCTGATCCAATACCTCATAACCCTTAGAAGCAAAATGTTTCAGGTAGGGTGGCTCTGTGCCATGAAAAGTCTGTCCAGTTCCATCAAATTCAGTTGTGCTAATAATGAGCTTATCGAAAAATTTGTTTACACTCTCATAGTAAGATTTATCAAGCTTGAACCAGATGCCATTGGAGAACACATAATAGTCCCCAGAGTATTCCAATTCTGAAGATAAACTGCGATAAATTGAATACGGTCTCTTTATTGTATCGGTGTCATCGTAGAGATTCATCTGGAGTCTATCCAATTCATGTTCTAGTTTGAGATACCCAGCTTTACGGTAGTCGTCAATGAACTCTGAGATATCCGGATAATCAAATTCGCCAAATGACCCAAATCCTCCATAAGCAACGTGGTCAATTGCGAAATCGTTAATTATTTCTGGATAAGAAATCACAAACGCATCATAATCTTGGTTCGTTATTGCATCACTGAGCTTATCTGCCAACTCTTTGTCAAGTTTCTCGATAAGTGCACGATCTTTCACTGGAGATATGAAATCTATCCATTCAAAGTTTGTCTTATACGTAGTGAGCGAGTATCGTTTTAAGATCTGCTGGCTCTTCTTTCTAATTGATGATCCATCCATATCAACAGTCATCATAAGACTTTCACTTCCAACTATACCTTTTGCAAAGTCAGTATCAACAGATACTCCAGATATTTGGCTTACAAGATCATTCATGATGTCTAGATCAAATTCGGCAATGCTGCCCTGACTTCCCAACTGAACTCGCTTGGTCTTGGCCTTACGTCCGAGCGATTTCGAATCAAGACTTCGGATTGCATCTCCTTTAATGGTATTGATAACTACTTTTACGCCAAAATCCCATTCAGTTTTTCCTTCGATCAGATCGCTGTGACCATAACCGAACATATAAATGAGATAGCGATTACCGATAGGTATAAATAGCAGGGCAGCTACCCCCTGATTCCTAAGTTCGGGAATTGGCTCGGTTGTCCCAGATTCTAGAAAGACCTTCCAACTTGGCTCACCGCCATAGGATTGTCCATAATAAAGCTCTGATCCCTCTATTTTGTCCCAGTTTTTAAAGGGGCCTTGCAGCCCATGATTTGTTTTAAGTAAATCTTTGATTTTTAGTCCAGATTTACCCAATCTCGTGGTTAACTTCATTATGAACGTCAAATTAGTGGTCAATATAGTTGTTAAAATCTATCGAGCTATCTCAAACCATTCAAATACTCAATCATGAGTATCGATGACTAAATTCGATGCTGTTCTGAGTTCTCTAATGTTTCTTATGATGCTTGTTTCATATCTTTCAATCTGAACTCGAGATAGAATAAGTAAATCTAGTGGTATTATGTTAACCAGTATTACGGTTTCCCCTATCCAAATATTATTTATCGCAATCCTTAGAACACATAATTTTTAGAATAACTTTGAGATAATTTTACACCAGATATAATACCTTTTTGACCAGCCGTTTAACAATAGGATTAATCCACTTTTCTCATAACCGGATAACGGCACAGCAATAATCAACGAGTTTCTTTTCATAAATTATGCTATTGGATTTTGGATGTAGAATTTCTATTGATGGCAACGCTAAGAAAATCAATGCTGAACACAATCGAATCAGCAGTGTTTTGGAAGTCAACTTTACAGTTATAAAAACCAAGTATGAATTCATCAGTCCATCAATGCTGAAAAATTCATACAAAAATATTGCGATTGTAAGCAAAGGAAAGATCAAATCGAATAATCTGAACAAGGTTCCTTCATTATAGGAATTGGTCAATTTCCATATTGAGGAATTTGGAGGGCTAGTTGAAAAGGCTTTGAGGTCAAAAGAAACCTTAAAACAATGGAAGGCCACTGAGAAGAAGATTGCAGAATTCCTAAAAGAGGAATTAAGGATGGATGATATTAATTTATCAGATATTGAACATTCTTTTGCTCAGAAATTTTATAATTACCTTATTCTAGAGAGATCTCCATTATTAAAAGATGCTGCTGCAATGAAGCAGATTAAAAACTTAAAACAGTTATTAAATACAGCTGAAGCAAATCAATGGATATTAAAAAATCCTATTGAAAAATTCAAGTGTGGTTCGGAAGATCCAGAGATAATACCTCTTGAAATCTCAGAGATTGAAAAGATATGGCGTAAGAAACTTACAATTGATCGTCTGGTAAAGGTCAGAGATGCATTCATTTTCCTATGCTTCCCAGGTTTTGCCTATCAAGATATCTATAACCTTAGCAAAGACCATATCGTATATGTGGGATCAGACAAAGAAAAATGGCTGGTAAAAGAGCGTGGAAAAACGAAGGTAACAGAAATGGTTCCAGTTTTACCGATTGTCTATGAGTTGATTTTGAAATACGAAAATGCGCCATATTGCAAGATATATAATCGCTTAATACCCATTAACAGTAATTTTAGGTACAATTCATATCTAAAGGAACTTTCTGATTTATGTGATATCGGAAGGACATTAAATAGCCACCTTGCGCGTCATACTTTTGCAGATATGATGCTGAATTTACTTCAATTTCCATTGGAAAGACGTAAGCAAAATGCCAGGTCATAAAAATATTCGAACGACCCAGAGATATGCCAGGATAAAGAAAAGTCGGATTGGAAAAAGATTAACGAGCCAATAGCATAATATTTGATGAACGAGGTGAACTAAGGCGGTTTGATTATTGAAATTTTTGATATCAGCTTTTTAAATATTCAAGATGCTTTTTACTTTTTTAATTTCGATAAAAATAAATCACGAATCGCAAGATATATTTCAAACAGTTAGAGCGCTACCTGAGGCTTAGACAAAATTACTGAGGGATTACAGCAAAGAAAAGTTATTTAAAATCCAATTTACTCCTCAAGGTAATTTTTAACTATAGTGCTTTGAGAAGACTATCTTCTAACTAAAGAAAAGGCACACATTAAAATTATTATGTATAACGTTCAGGTCATTGACGGTGCGTAATTCAAACCATTTTGTGAACGAATTGATTGAAATAGGCAGTTTTCGAAAATTTTGGAAGAATAAATTGTATAACTTAATTTCTTCAACAAAAGGTGTAAATCGACCAGGCAAAAGTGTAACTTACCTGTACTTGCCGAAATATACTATAGCTTAACTTGATTTATGCTTAAGAAATTTAATTTTAAAACAATTATTGAAATCATTGCCTCAATATTTTTGTTAAGTCTGCCGCTTCTGATTATAGATCAAAACATTAAATACATCACGACAGTATTTGGCTTATCCCAATATCTCCATTTTTGTCTGATTTTTATTTCAATTTATTTTCTGCACACATTTTATCTATTTCCAGTACTGTACAGTAAGTCACGTCACTCTCTATATCTATTAGGTCTGTTGGCTATCCTGGCAGTTGTTCTTTGGCAAAGACCCTTTGATAAATTTATCAATCAGAAACAAAATTTTTCACCTCATGATTTCCGGATAGACCAACCTATGAGGCATTCTGACCAAACACTCATTTTTCCTAGGGAGAAAACGCCACTTAAACCACCATTTAAAAGCGGAGACGGTGATAGTGGTCCATGGATTGATGTGGTAAGTGTTTTTCTTTTTTTTCTGACCATTATCATCAGTTTCACCAAAGAAACAAATAAGCAGTTAAACTTAAGCAGGCAAAGGGCACTTGTTGCCGAATCCGAGAAAACACAAGCCCAACTATCCTTCTTAAAAGCACAGGTAAATCCGCACTTCTTATTCAATACCTTAAACAATATTTATACACTTGCTATTATAAATGATAAAAATACAGCACCATCAATAATGAAACTTTCGAATATCATGAGATATATAACCGATGAGGCTGGAAACGATTTTGTAAGTTTACAGAAAGAACTGAATTGTCTTGCCGATTTTATTGATTTACAAAAATTGAGACTTACTCAAAAAACAACATTATTATTTGAGGTGGAAGGAGATTGTGAAAAGCAAAAAATTGCACCTTTGATATTAATGGCCTTTGTGGAAAATGCTTTTAAATACGGCATTAGCAATCACAGGAGCAACAAACTGGTCATCAAAGTTTTCTGCGAACAAAACTCATTGAACTTATTTTGCCAAAACACCATGCATCCTGATAAAACCAATACGGAACGCAGCGGTATCGGTTTGGAAAATACCAGACGAAGACTAAATTATATTTATAAAAACATGCATGTGTTAAATGTCAACCACGATATAAACTGGTATACTGTTAATTTAAGCATTCAATTATAATGGGCAAAACTCTAAAATGCGTAATTGTTGATGATGAACCTTTGGCAGCTGTTCTGATTAAAAATTACATTGAAGCCTCTCCTGATTTAGAAGTTTCCGGCGTGTTCGAAGATGCAATTGCAGCCTTGGAATATTTAAACAGTTCCAAAATAGACCTTCTTTTTTTAGATATAAATATGCCTGATATGACTGGTATCGAATTATTTAAATCTTTAAGACATAAGCCTATGTTGATTTTTACTACCGCTTATAAAAATTTTGCTTTTGAAGGCTTTGAGCTTGAAGCTATCGATTATCTGCTTAAACCAATAGATTACCTGCGATTTAAAAAAGCGGTAAGCAAAGCAAAAGAATCTCATCGCTATCAAAATGAAAAACAAGTTCATGAACTGGTAGAAAGCATTTTCGTGTACTCCGAATACAAGCTGATTAAGGTTGACTTTTCTGATATTTTATTTATCGAAAGTCTGGAAGACTACGTCAAAATCCATTTAAAAGATGAGAAAATGATTTTAACTTTAATGCCACTAAAAAAAATGATGGAAAAGCTGCCAGCTGAGCATTTTCAGCGTATTCATAGAAGTTTTATAGTATCGATAAAAAAAATTAAAGTCATACATAAGCGAAAAATCGAACTGATTACTGGTGATATATTGCCGGTTAGTAACAGTTACACGGCACTGATGAATGAATGGAAAAAAGGTCGCCAGAATGCTTAACATATTTTAACAAACTTGATTTCACCGATACAAATCCCTTCTCTATCGGCACATATTTGCCTAACACAGAATGTGTTTCTAGATTAGCTCCATCACTAACAAGCAGATATCAGTATGGAAAGAAAAAATTTTATCAGGAGTTTAATGATTGGGGCATTTTCCACCCCTGTAATTATTGACGCCTGCAAAAAAAGCGGCATAGCCGAAACTACCGACAGTTTTGGATCGGGAACGGCAGGTACAATCAATAGTACTAATGGAACGTGTACGGTAGCACCAACAGAAACGGAAGGACCGTTCCCAACCAAAGTGCCAGCATCTTACATACGCAGCGACATTACCGATGGCCGTAGTGGCTATAAGATGACAGTCAAAATATCGGTTGGTAATCTAAACAATAATTGTACTGGGTTGGCTGGTGCCATTGTTGATATCTGGCATTGCGATGCCGAAGGGAACTATTCAGAATATGGAGGTAGCGGCATGCAAAGCACAAATTATCAATCTGTACATTTTTTACGTGGCCGCCAAACTACTGATGCTAACGGATTGGTTACTTTTACTACCATTTTTCCAGGCTGGTATACAGGTAGGGCAACTCACATTCATGTGCATGTTTATAATTCGGCAGGAACATCATTAAATGTAACCCAAATTGCTTTTCCGGAAGGTAGCGGAACATCTTTAGCACTGGTGAATGGATATAATAAAGGAATGACAGGGTACACTTACAATAATGCTGACAATGTATTTAGCGATGATAAAACAGGGGTACAGATTGCCAAAGTGACCGGAACATTAGCCACAGGCTTTGATCTTGCCTTTAAATTGAATGTTAAAGCATAATATCGTTCATATCATTTCTCTTTGATTACCTACGGACGTTAGATTTTCCTGACGTCTTTTCATTTTTTATCATGACGGAAAAACTAATAACCTTATGCTATCGGAAAATAATTGATAATACCAATACTAGCCCTTGGGATAAATTGGTATATGAAGATAGTTATGCAGAATTTAAAATGCAAGCTCAGTTTTATAACCAGGAGCAACGCTTTTGTACTTTTGCAGAAATGTTAATGAATGTACCAGAAGCCAAAAAGTTGCACTTTTTGGTTAGCGCAGCCATAACAGGTTATCTGAAACAATTAAATGGAATTATTCCCGATGTACTGGACAACCTGGGCCGACGTTTTTTAACTTTCGAAGATTATGTCTTCGAAATCATCAATTCGGATATCAGTAATTCTGAGAAACACAAAGTAGCAATCAATTTCTTCTCAAAACCGATATGTTGGAGAGAAACTATTGATAATATGTTATTGGTTTCACAACTTAAAGAAACCGCTGAAGGTGAAATCTTCACACATCTTTTACAGCTAAAACCTTTTGTGAGTATCTACTCCATAAAAAAAATCGTTTAAAAATGGAATTTAGCAGTGGAAAGATATTTTTGGCCGAGCAGCGCGGTGTGACTGAAAATCAGGTATCAAGAAGTTACTTCACCTTTAATTTCAAACAATACTATAACGAAAATAAAAGTGCTTTTGGTAATTTATTTTTATGCAATGATGAGTTGATCGCGGATGGAAAAAACACTTTTTTACATTGTGAGGAGTATTCACTGCATATATTCATACCCATTACGGGGGGAATAACCATTGTCAGGGATGGAAAAGAATTGGTTTTAGATACTGGTCAGGTACAGGTTTTACATTTGAGAAAGGGGGAAGTACTTGAGATCATAAATTCTTACCAATGCAATGTGATAAATTACTTGCATTTTGGTATTAAAACCGAAATGTTCTCAATGCAGGCGATTGAAACCCTTTACCATTTCGATTTCGATCGGTACCAAAACCAATTGATCAAGATCATAACCACCCCTAAATTACCTTTTAGATTAAATGCAGGTATTTTTGCTGGCAGAGCTGAGGCTATTTATAAAATGCAAAATAATAGCAACCAAATATACGCCTTCGTTATTGATGGTGCTTTTGAAATTGAAGGTCGCTTACTGCACGCAAGAGATGGCCTCGGTTTATGGAATGTTCAACAAGTAGAACTAGAGGCCTTGAGCAATAATGCCATTCTTGTAGTTCTGGAACTCGGTCTTTAATCGTAGCTGCCATTTCGCTGGCGGCTGGAGGACGAACGATATGGAAAAACGTAAATATAATCAATGGAAGCTCAACCATTATTTTACCAGCGGACAGTGCCTGTAATCGCTTGAGACTACAATAACACTTGCAAATGCTGGTGCCACGGTCATTTTGCATGGAAGGGATTTTAATAAAGCTCAAAAGAATTTCGTAGGCAACAAAATTACAGAACTGGAAATATTTGATGTTATTAATAATCCCACTTCCATCGATGCGTTTGCGTAAAAATTCCCGGCTTCGAATGGAAATTAAGATTTCGCAAAACTCGGCTCATCCAGAAATAATTCAGGAAGATTCTAAATGTTGATAGTACAACAGGTTGTAACTGTTACGTAAATTACCATATTCAAATGATGAAGTTAATGTCATTTTAATAAAGAAATCAAAGTGTTTTTAAGTACCGTTTGTTGGCGACCTTCCAATCCAGGAAAGATTAATTAAAAATGAAGATCTAATTGTTCCCGCAGCATGGATGTCATCGTAATCTTCTGTATCTGTTTTTTTGCAGGTCTTTACACAAATGTTATCTATACCTTCATAGCCCAAAATAATCAAAAATAAACTAAAAAAATTTTATCATAAAAAAATAAATGTTATATTAACGTTTATTAATTTTACAATAATATTCTAACCTATTATTTCAGTGTTAATTTGGCATCTGAACAGTAAAGTAAAAAAATATGAGAATCAAAATCCATTCCGGAAGCTTTCTTGCCTGGTTATGTTACCATTTCCCTCGAGTTTATGCACAAGGAGTAGCTGCTTTTGCAATCAGGTTGCCGCTGGCAACATATCTAAAAGATAGCACGCGTTTGGCAGCGCTTATTTCACTTGCAGAGGTAAAACCAGATTTACCAGTTTTTCATGAGCCTTTCAAACCCATGAGGAAATCTATAGTGATAAATTGATCCAGATGATGCGGCCAGGCCTAGAGATAAAAAAACTGGCAGCCGGGGCTTCTTGGTTCGGAGACTCCTGGAGAAAGAGCCGGTTGGAAAGCATTGATTTACATAGTCTATACACGAAGGTTATGATTATCGTCTTAAAAAAGAGAGCGTAGATTCCGATAAAAGCCATAGACTAGCGAACCATATTTGATTCTATGTTTGGTTTTACCTGATTATAACTATAAAAAGTGTGCAATGAAATTCATCAAAAATAATTTTCATCTTCTCAATGTCGACGCTGTTAAATTAGATACAGACTGGAATTTCAATAATGTGATTAGTCCTTATTACCGTTTATATTACATTGCGGGTGGCGAGGGTCATATCAATTCTCTATCAGGAAAGACGCAGCTTATTACAGGCAATTTGTATCTGATTCCAAGTTATACGCTATGTGATCTTCATTGCAATGACTATATGGAACAATATTTTATACAGTTTTTCGAAGATACGCCTGAGGGAATATCTATCTTCGGCCACTATAGGGAAATCATGTCAGTAAAAGCTGATCCTTTGGACATGATCAGCTTCGAAAGAATTATAGCGATTAATCCTGGGCGAGGCATCAACCGTTCTTTCGACCCTAAAGTGTATGAAAAAGATATTTTTTACAAAGAGTACACAAAGTTGAATGAACTGCAAAGTATGTCTGTGCGATTCGAGACCCAAGGCATTATTCTAGCATTACTCTCCAGATTCATGCGGTCTAAAAATTTTCTAATGTTCAACCAAACTGCCATCCCGCTGGCGGTAACTGCTGCCATACGATATATTCAGATGAATATTTCAAAATCATTAAAAGTTAGTCTGCTTGCATCTATTGCTAATTTAAGCGTGAATTATTTTTCCCGCATTTTTCATCAATCGACGGGAAAAAGTCCGGCAAGTTACGTTTTGGAGAAAAGGATCGAAAGAGCCCAATATCTAGTCACAACAACAAGTATGCAATATAAAGAAATAGCGGAGCTGGCAGGCTTTGAAAATCAGCAATATTTCTCCAGAATATTTAAGAACATGACAGGTTTAAGTCCTAAAGCTTACAGAAAGCAAAGCCAGGGGTGGTGTTAACGAAGAACAATATTATTTAATACCAATATTTCTTGGCTTTTTGGGAAATTATTTGCTTAATAATTTTAATCAGCCATAAGGGATGAAATACCAATAAACACCAGGCAACAACTATTTAGCGGTATATACATTTTACTCCCCCACTTATCAATGCTATTTAACAAACAAATCCGGAAAAGAACCGATTTCCGTCTGATTGCTCCCTATTTTGAAACTTACTGCTTTTTTGCCAGAAGACAAATCGTAAGGAGGTTCAGGATTAATCTTCATACCTGGTAGTTTTGGAAATATTGGATCGAAACTTTTTAGTTTTGCCGCATACTCAACAGGATAAAACACCTTTTTTCTTGCAGAATCTATAACGATGTTATTTTTTTTGATTAAACGGGAATTTACATTAGAAATAGCCATCAAAGGATTGCCATACTTTTTAAGCAATAACACAGCTTCTTTTTTTGTTAAAGGCATCACTGTACCATGCCTTGGATGAAAGTTCATGGCGATTTGCTTATCAATGCCCTTAAAGGTTTTTAAGTCTTCGGAATGGGTAAACTGATATTTGCCGTTAGTATAAAGATCGTACATTAGTATATAACCCTTTTCGTCGTTAAGTTTAAATACCCCTGAACCTTCTACTGGCGGGCTGGTTTGCTGAATGTATTGATTTCCATCTATGAAAGGGCCTGTTAAATTTTCAGAAGTAGCAATGCGCAATCCGGCACCGTTTACATCCTGATGTTTGTAGAACAGATGGAATTTATTGTTAAATTCAACAATGTCACCATCAATGGCCGAACCCCGATCTGATGGGGTAAAAAGCTGTTTGGACTCGGTAGACAGATCGGTAAAACTGTCATTGACATATGCATAATAAATTCGATCGGGTCCGTTATTATATTTCATAGACCAGTATATCACGTATTTTTTTTGCCTTTTTGTCGAAAATGGTTTGGGGTGCCTATACCTGCTTAAGCGAATCATTTCCTTTGAACTTTTTTTGAATATCGACTACAGTTGATGACCAGTTGATCAGATCGTTTGATTTTAGCAATGCCATTGCCCGGTTTGAATCCCAACCTTTGGCTGATACCATATCGGTGGCGACCATATAAAATCCCTTTCCGTCAGCTTTTCTCAGTATATGGGGATCACGGATGCCACCTGTACTACTGATCTTCGCTGAGCTCAATATAGGTTGATCATTATTTAGTGCCAAGAAATTATAACCATCATTACTCAGGGCATAATGGATACTTTCATCTGCTTTTTCATTTCCTGTAAAATAAACAAAAAGGTAAGCAGAAAAGTCAGCACTCTGCGCTTTGATAAACGTTGGAAAAAAATAACAAGCAGTACAAGTAATAGTCGGATATTCATATGATTTTTGATACTCTGATTTGTGCGCCGCGGTCAATAATCGGTTTGCCATTTATAATTTGGCAAAAAGTATTTAAGCACCAGATCGCGTATAAGCCAATCTGTATTTTTTAGTTTTTTAACGTTACACCAGTAGGCCAACGGGTTCGCATCAGACAAATTTAATAATGCTGATCGAGCAATATTTGATGTAAACAGACTTTTTTTTTGATACTATTCCGACCTGTAATATTTCAGCAGGCAACGCTATGCTGAGCTTTTGATGTTAAGCGCAACAAATGTGCATGTAATTATCCTATATTAAATATGACAGGTATTTGAGTAAAAAAGCAAAACAAGTAAAGGAGGGTTAATGGCACAACTATAAAATGCCGGCATCGGGCAATTAATCTGCCCAAATCAATCCTGCTGCTAACACTTAAAAAAATGGGCATGCTATTGTAATTGAAGAACAAGTCTCGAATGAAAGATGGCGCCATTCTCAATGGAATGACGCCGTTAACTAACTAACCATTTATTTTAGTTCAGCTGCCAGGTTGTAAAACACTTCTTTATAAATATCCTGGCATTGGCCTGATCATTTCAATTGTCATGGTTTTTACCTTTGTTTGATCAGATTCGCGAATTAATCGGTATATAACCTCACTTTACTAAATCTAATACTGCTCTGACTTTTGACGACCATGGTTGAGACAAAACCTATAGTTATCTCCTGGGCTTGCGTTAATGTAAATGGAACAGTGTAATCTTTTCCATTTTGTGAATTATCCAAAAACCTGAAATTTCCAAGTGCCTGCGAAATATTTTCCACATCGGGGAGTGTTTGCCCGGGGTTTACTGCAGCATAAGTTGCTTCCAATGGACCTGCTATTTCAGAAACGGTGATTACAAAACGATATTTCCCTGGAGGCAGGTTTGTGGTCTGATAAATTTTGCCGTTTGTTATAGACGGGGTGCCCCAATATTCAAATGAAATAAATCCGCCTCCATTAATAGAATCCCAACCGCCTACGATGCCATTTGACATATTTCTGGCTGCAGCGTTTGTGGTCCAGTCTGCAAGTAGTCCCCATCTTCCGTCCTTTACGCTTTGAGCGAACGGGGCACCCGGGTTTTTCAGGAAAATCTCTCCTATTTTTTTTGAAGTTGCCGCACTGTAAAATGTATCAATCGCTAAAGAATCAGGTAAAAAAAGCGTACGATACTGTATACTTGTTGCCGGATCATGATCGGTTAGGATTAACTGGGTGGCACTTTTAGCTACACGTTTGGTATGGCTTAGCCCACTTAAAGTCGTATAGGTAACATCAACACCAACTGATCCGGCCTCAGATGCCCGCCAATTAAGAATAGTTGATCCACTTGAAGGTTGATAAACGACACTTTCCAGTATGCGATTCAACAGCGATTTCTCGTAAACATCTCCGTATGTAGCACCTTGTTTTAGTGATGCGACAGACTTATTGCCACTTTTATCAAAAGTGTACACCTCGAACGAATAATTTCCTTCCGGTAAAGGAGAAACGATTGCGCTTATCGTGTCAATTCCTTTACCTCTTAAAATATTAACATCTTGTTTATTTGCCCGGTTGTTCCAGTAAATAGTTGCCTTAACAACATTGGGATCGGATATAACAAAAAACTTCACTAATGCGCGATTTCTTCCTGAAAAAACCCTTAATGAATCTGGTTTACCTGGATAAACAATTAATTTTCCATCAGTAAAATTCTTGTAGTCATCCATTTTACTGCAGGATGCCATCAATAAGGCAAATGCGATAAAACAATAATAGAATATCGGTTTCATATTTTTATATCTATAAAAGTTATTTATCATTTCCGTATAAAGTCATTTCTGAAACATGCGTTGCCAATCCACCTGCCCAAGTTTCCAACACTCTGACACGGATATAACGAACTGCAGGAGCATTAAGAGATACCGTAGTTTCCTCACCCCGAGCCGCAGCTGAAACATCTTCCTGGCTATTGGATCCCGACGGTTGTCCTGAAGGTTTTACGGAAACGCAGGATGCGAGCATTGTCCAGTTGTTATAACTACCGTCGCTAGCTGGGTTATTAGAACCCCAGATCTCGTAACGTTTTGGATTTCCATGTGCGTAGATCCAAACGCCCTGACGCTGCCAAATTGTAAAACGACTGATCTTTGCCGTAACCCCCATATCAAAAGTAATCTGACAAGGCATTCCCGTATCATCTGTATGCCACATATCATTTGGTCCGATTACATTATTCCATAAATTAGGAATAGGAAGGCCAAATCCTACTTTCGCATCCGTTGGCAGTGTAAGTACCCTGAATTTAGTCTTATCAAGCTCCTTTTCAAAAATGGGGGTTAATGTTGCTTTAATTGTATCGGTACGATTATCCCATCTATCTCTGATATAAACCCCGAAAACAGTTTCTTTTGAAGGAAATCCCCGCGAAGAAAATAAGCCATTTTTTTGTTTGGTATAAATTGTTTCTTTGGTTGAAAAATTTCCTAAAGAGTCTTTATATAAAACCACTACTGCAATATTTGCTTCGGTGGGATTAGCAAAAGTGATATTTATACCTCCAAAATCAGACACCAAAGTCAGGCTCCTGCGAATTCCAAAAATGGGTGGTTCCTGCGCCTTCACCCTTATGGTTACAGGGGCAGATTTATTTTCAGATTTATCAACGGCATACAGGCTGAGATCATAGGAAGCGGTATCTGCAAAACCATCAACAGTGATGGAATTTGTATACGAAGAAGCCTTTACACTGATTAATTTACCATATTTATTTTTGTATTCTGCCATCACATACATTAGGTCCGGGTCTGATGGCAAGCTATATGTAACTTTTACGGCCCCAGGTGAACTCGTTGACACGGGATTTGAAATTTGCTGTGGGGCCACACTGTCTTTTTCCAGGGGAGACAAAACGTCCTCTTTACAACCGATTACTGCGATACATAATAACGCAAGTAACAGATACCAATTATTATTTTTCATAATCTGAATTTTACTTTCTATTAATAATTACCAGCCCGGATTCTGAACCAGGTTCGGGTTTACAATTGTATTATACTCTTTTATAGGCCATAAGTAGTCTCTTGGAGCTACAAATCGCTGATTAAACAGCAGTTTTGGCCTATAATACCCTGTAGCATCAGCCTGTTCAATATCCCATCCAAAAATACCTCCGTTAAGGGTTGCTGAAGCCTCTTTCCAGCGCTTCAAATCCCAAAACCTGCTCCCCTCAAACGCGAGTTCTATTCCACGTTCCTGATGTATAATCTGTCTCAATCCTGCTTGATCTTTGTATTTACCCGGGTTAATCGAATAATTATCCCAAGATGCCTGAACGGTCTGTAAACCTGCCCTGTCTCTAACAAGGTTCAGGTATTGATAAATGGTTTCTGACGGCCCGCTAGCTTCGTTTAAAGCCTCAGCATACATCAAATATAGATCCGACAGGCGCATCATTGGCCATGGATAGTTTTCAGTTGTGAACCCCTGCCCATCTTGAATCACAAATTTCCAATTGACCAACTTTTTAGTAAAAAATCCGGTAGCGGAATAACCGAAAGCAAGCTTTCTAGACTGTGCCTGGCCCGATTTTGCCTGTACTACCCATGGGCTCGATGGTGTTCTATTTTCCATATACCATACCGAACCATCAAATCCCAGATCTGCATAGAAGCGAGGCTCTCTATCAAAATGCAGGGCGGCAGTAGTATATCCGTTTTGCAAATAGTCCTGATCAGTTCCACCGGCCGTTTTCAGTGTATATCGATTCGAGAAATCCCAGGTTTTATCTTCATTAATCGGCACGCCATTTTTTGTGTAAAAGAGTTCGGCAATGCGTAAAGTTGGTGCTAGCTGACCCAGCGTGCTTTCATTTATTGATCTCGCCGGATCGAGTTTAGGCATAGTCTGGCGTTGCAATGCAGAACCATTATTATTCGAATAGCCCCAAATTAATTCCTGATTCCAAGGTTGGCATACGCTGTTCCTAATGCTCATTTCAGTTTTTAACCTGTCAGACAAGGCAATGATTGAACTAAACTTGTATAATTGGATTCCAACCTGGGTGCAAAGATCAATCGCTTGTTTACAGGCATCAGCTGCCCGCTTCCATTTTTCTACACTGTAGGTGGTATTTACCAGTGCAGTACCATCAGCATTCTTTAACCCTGCATAATCAGCATTTCCATTGAATTGAGGACTTGCAGCCATCGTCAGCAGCTTGGCCTTAACTGATAACGCAATAGGCTTGGTAATGTGTCCTAATTCGGAAGCGCGGTTTTGGATAGTTAACGGAAGATTATTTGCGGCTGTATCGAGTAAATTAGCAAGGTAATCTACAACTTTGTCTACTGGCTCTCGTGCTACTCTAACCTCTTCTGTTGTTGAGGTAATCGGTAGATTCTTATCAATGATGGGAATCGGTCCATACATCCTTAACAAATAAAAATGGTAGTAGGCTTTTAAAAATTGCACCTCACCAGTCCATATTGCCCTCTTCGATGGGTCCAGATCAGGCACCTTGCCTACATTTTCTAAAAAGATATTGCAATCCCTTAGTGCTCTGTAAATGGGGCTCCCGTCTTGCTCTCCGTCCCAAAAATTGAGAAACGGCGAGGTAACTGATTGATTTCCCCTGGCTATCAATTGAGGATTTTGTGGCAGTTGGCTGAGCGAGGTTATTGGCCAATAGGTCCATAATTCGTCGCCTCCAAGCATGGCTGGATTTTTATAGATGTCATTATCCGATGGCAGGTAAGAATAGCAGGTGAACAAAAACTTTTCTGCTTCATTTCTATTCGTAAAAGCATTATCAATGGTTGCAATGTTATCAGGTACAATATCCAGATAGTCTTTCTTACATGAAAGTATTAAAGTGAACATCAACGCTGATAAAAATATTATTGTCTTTTTCATAATTAAAATCCTAATTGTATCCCAACATTATAAACTCGCTGAACCGGGTAACCCAGGCCATTCCCGCCCATTTCGATATCCCAAAGTTTGAACCCGCTCAAGCTAAACAAGTTAGTTCCACTAACGTAAAAACGGAGGTTACTCAATTTAATCCGGTTAAGTACTTTTTTAGGGATGGAATATCCTAACTCCGCTGATTTCAACCTGAGGAATGAACCGTTCCGCATGAACCAGGTATTGGTTTGAAGATTGTTTAAATTTGTATTGTCACTTAAGCGTGGCCATAATGCATAAAGATTTTGATTGTCTTCGGACCAATAGTTATCCGCATAGGCCTTAATCAATGCATTTTGCGTACCTGCTAAGGTTTCGCCGGAATAATTATACGCTACGAATGGTGCAGTAGCCCTGGTATCTATCCAAAAAGAAGATCTGGCAGAGCCCTGAAAAAATACCGAAAAATCGAAATTTTTATAACCTGAAGAGAAACCAAAACCGTAAATGATTTCCGGCACGGTTGGTAATCCGATAGGAACTTTATCTAAATCTGTAATTTGCCCGTCACCGTTTACATCCCGGTACTTGATATCGCCTGCAGCATATTCACCAAAGGTTTGTTTGGGAGAATTCGCCACATCGTACTGATCAATGAATAGGCGTTCTGCGATCAAGCCATAATTTTGGTTTAGTGACTGGCCTATACGAGATAGGTAACTTTCTTTATACTGAGGCTCTTCATACTGTAAAAACTCGCTATGTGCATAGGTGAAATTACCTTGCATGCGAAACCAGAAAGAAGAATTAAAATTCTTACTGTAGTCTGCAGAAATGTCTATTCCGTTGGCCTTTGCTTTGCCGGTATTGGCCTTAACAGTTGCCGACAACCCCATTGTTGTAGGAATCGAGGCCCGTTCCATTAAAATATTATCCCTTACCTCAGAGAATATATCTGCCTGTAGATTAAAATCATTAAAAAGTGTTAGTTCAGTACCAAAATTGAATTTTTTAGCACGTTCCCAAGTGATAAAGGCATTATCATAACGGTTAATGGTATAACCTGCTTTGGTATATCCAAATTGCTCACCAAAAGTTGCACTTTTTGAAGCATCATTAGGATTAACCTCAGAAAGGTAGAAGAACCTATCTTCAGGTGCACCTATTGCATCATTACCAACCATACCATATGTTGCTTTCAATCTCAATTTACTAACGACGTTACTGATCGGTTTCCAAAACTTCTCATTTGAAATGAGCCATCCCACACCGATAGCCGGAAAAAAGCCATAACGTTCTGATTTATAAAAACGTTCAGAGCCATTGTATCCAAAAGTTGCTTCAAACAAATAACGGTTGTCATAACCATATGTAAAACGTCCTGAAACCCCTTGGTTACGGTAAGGCAGCGATTTTTGTAAAGTACCGCTATTTGCGAAAAGCTGTTGCCTTCTGATGTATACCAGTAAACCACTAATGTCATGCAGTTTTGCAATCTGTTTGTTATAATTCACGGCTGCCTCCATATAGGTGGTGGTATTTATATCCTTTGTGCCTTCATTATAATTTAAATACTCAGTAGCAGTTCCTTCATTAAGTAAGTTTAAACTATAGCTGTCTGTTAAACTATTATACCCTGTAGCCGCATAATAGAACGGATTATAGTTCCGGGTTACATCAAAAAACGAATAACGCGAAGTGTTGAACAAGCCTCTCGCAGAAAGGCCACTGGTAATCGACGATAAATCTTGTTTTATTTCAAATTGCGCACTCATATTCGACCTGGAATAATCACGGTAACCTTTTACCAGATCTGCATAAGGGTTGATTAAAAGACCATTGCTTGAATTTCCGAATAAGATATGTTTGGTATTGGGCATGAGTTCAGACGGATAATATGCAGGAAACAATACCGGATTACTTCTCATTATCTTGGTATACAAACCGCTCCCTCCATCAATAGGGCCTGTATAATCATCAAAACTTCCTCCTAAACGCACAATTACTTCCGTGCTTTTGGTCATGTTGATGTTTATGTTTGAGCGGAGCTGGTAGGATTTTAAGCTGATATTGCTATTGAAATTATTTCTTTCATCAACTTTTAATAAGCCGTTGTCATTGTTATAAGTTCCTGCAATATAATACCGGGCAATTTTTCCGCCCCCGTTTGCACTGAAATTCATTCTCTGGTTGTTCGTTTGGTTCTTCAACAACATCGCACGCCAGTCATTAGCAGGATAAATATTAGGATTAGCTCCAAGGGCAGTTTGGTCTATCTTATTTTGAGAATAAGGAAGAATACCCAATGGATTTCTGGTAATCACAGCTTCATTTGCTAACTTCATGTATGTTATGGGATGGGCAAACTCAAGGTTCCGTGTGTTTTGTGAAGTGGAATTTTCGAGTCGGACCTGAACTTTGGCCCTACCCTCATCACCCGTTTTTGTGACAATTAAAATTACGCCATTTGCACCCCTTGCTCCGTAAAGCGAAGTGGCTGTCGCATCTTTCATAATCGAAAAACTGGCAATATCATCCGGTTGCATCCTAGCTAAATCTGTGGCACTCACCTCAATTCCGTCGATTAGAATAAGCGGATCTTTCTTATAGCCAAAGGTGGTTACCCCACGAATAAAAAATGATGCGTTATCCTGCCCAGGCTCTCCGCTGCGCTGATAAGCAATAACGCCAGCTAATTTACCAGCCAAGGCTGTAGTTAGGTTGCTGGAAGGCACTTTTAAATCTTTAGGGTTAATAGTAGTAATCGCACTGATCATACTGGATTTCTTTTGTGTTCCAAATGCCACTACCGCTACTTCATCAAGATTGTTGAGGGATTCTAAAACCACATCTATTTTGCTTTCGCCCTTGATCTCTACTTCTTTGGCTTTATAACCCACCATGCTAAAGATCAAAGTTCCATTTGCCGGTACTTTTAAACTGAATTTCCCTTCATTATCAGCCTGAACAACCAGTTTAGAAAACTTAAGTGTTACACTTGCCCCTGGCAGGGGACCGTCAGAATCTCTAACAGTTCCTTTCACTATAATTTCCTCCTGTCGGAAAAAATTGTAAGCTGACATGTCGTGGGTTGTTCTTGAATAAGCATTGCCTGAGGCGCTGAGACCTAAAAGCAAAATAATAATCCCGCTCAAATAGAAATGATTCTGATTTGCAGAATAAAAAAGCAACGCCGATTGCCGTAATTTTGCTACATACTTCTCTAGTGTAAAAACATTCATTGATTTGATATTTGGTTTAGTTGTTTGATTTATCTGACTTTATTCACTTTTATTTTCCTATCATTTCTACCAATAGTCTGCTGGTTAAAAACAACAATAGTTCAATGGCACAGCACCGATACTCCATCATCCGTTTGATTTAAAACGCATGAAATATTGAGTTAGCCAATATTTATCAGTTTTAAATTGGGCCAATTTTCGGGGTCGAACAAGTGCTGATCTCAGACTTGTCGAACCGCTTGGTAAGATAACTTCGATTGATATTTTCCGAAAGGGTAAAAGTTGCTGCTTCTTTGCAGCATACATGATTAAAGTAGAAGTATCCATGGTTGTTCAGGTTTGGTTAAGTTCTTTGCGGCAGGCATACACTTTCAAAAGATTAAGCCTCCATTATTTTTTCTATGATATTTATGAATATAAATTAGTATAGAAGCAACAATACTCAGCTCTAAATCCTTAAATAATATTTTATCGCTTTAGTTATAGTTGCACTTATCTTTTATTTTTTTTGGCAAAACAATCCCACTCACCTGATATTTCAGGTGTTACAGAATAAGGATTGAAAATTTACGGTATTGCTATTGGATAGAGAGTGGTATGGTTTTCCTCATAATATTGGCTTTAAAGTTTATTTAGTTACAAAAAATATGATCCTTGCATTGCTGCCTCTGCAATTTAAAAATTTCAACGGTGGGCGATACTATGGATATGCTCTACAAAACATCCTTATCTGAAGTCTCCCATCTCGTGATCATTGCTGCGTTGGTTAATTACAGCATTTACTCAAATGTACCACATAACCCAGTTACACAATTTATAGCAAACAGACGTCTTTTTATCCTTTTCCGATATTCAACCTCTATTTTCTTGTAAATCACGACTATAATTAGCACCTCACAAACACAGTTTTTTTGTTAAGAGCATCTTATTAAGAATAAATGGGGAGATTTGTAATACAGCCCTTTCAGCATTAAAATATTTATGTCGTCTTTATTCAATTTGTTTATTTAGTGATCCGAAAGTGATTCAATAAAAATTTTCACAAGGTTTAGGATAGTATTAATATAGTTATCCAAATGATAAGGCATCAGTAAAGTTTCTTTATCCGGTTTATAGTTGGTAATACAAAAGCTATAGGCATTTTAAAAATACCGGAGTCAATCTATTCCGTTTACCCAAACATTTAGGATATGCCGCAAAAAGAGCGAAAAGATGTTGCACTTTTTTTGGAATGAGTTTTAAAACAGTTTCTTTCTCATAATAATATTATTTTTGTTGCTTATTCACAATGCTGATATTCACCTTCTAATGAGCATAAGACATTAGAAAACAATATTTGGTTACCTATTCATTTTTTACTGCATTCCTTAACGGTAATGCATAATTTGGTTAGATTCGCTGCATTGGCCAATTACAGCATCTAATCAAAGATACATCAGTACATAGGCACTGAATTTATTGTAATCCGCCATTTTTTTATACTTTTCAGCTGTCAAACCCTTTTATTTATCTGCACAATTAAGTATTATCTGAGAAATATCTATGCTATCGATCGGCATAATTGGGTATCATATTTTGGTTTTTATAGGCACCAGGCGTTAATCCGGTAATCCTCTTGAATACCCTAGAGAAATGTTGTACATTTTCAAATCCTGTTAATTCTGCAATTTCCCCCTGCTGTTTTTCAGTAGTAGTTATAAGATACTGTGCACGCTCAATTTTTTTCTGAAGAATATAGTTGATAGGGCTTTGTCCCGTGCTGAGATGAAAAATCTTTGAAAAATAATCAACACTAAGATTGGCCCGGTCCGCAAGCTGGCTTACCTTTAACGGCTCACCTAGCCTTCGCTGAATATATTCCATCGCACCCACCACAACAGGTGGCCTGGTCTCCTGTTTGTTGCGATTAAATATATCAGGTTTTAGAAATTTAGAAATCAGTTGGAAGATGATACCCTGGGTTTCGTACTGAACTGCAGCACTTTGCAGGTTATTAAGTTCAATAAATTCCCTATAATATATATCTTTTTCATACACTACCGGATCAGCCGAACGCTCAAGTCCTCTTCCTGGATTGATCGCGATTAAACGCTTAAAATTTTCAATATCAATCAAATCCGCTTTAGACTCAAAAATCTCCCTGCAGTTGGTAAAAAGAGAAATACCGTCGGAGGATTCTTCAAAAAATTGAACAAAATACTGCCCCAAAGTACTTTCACAGTACAGGTTGCAGTGGGTAAAGCTTGGAATAAGATAGAGATTGCCAGGTTTTAATTCGACAGCATCATTTGGCCCCGATATTACACCTTCGCCATCATCAATATAATACAACCTGTAATATGGGCTGATAACATTTTCAAAATTCCATTCACTCCCTAGTTTAACGTAATCGGCGTTCAATAACTTGAAAGAATATTTTATAACTGCCTTATTCATGATAACCTTTTTTTGTAATAAAAGATAATGGTACCACGCTTGATACTATACTAAAATGATGCGTTGATCAGCACGCTTACTTCTGTATAGGATCAAAAAATGCTCATAACAGGTCAAATCTAAATAGTTTTCGCATAAAAAATTTGTCCACTATACACGATGTTTTATATAAAACCGTGATTTTAAATGTGCGCCGTGTTATGATTTGTTTATCTTTAAACTCTATTTTGTGGAAAGAATTCTTTTAGCCAGGCAAAAGAATATATGATTAAATGCTATGTCTACGGATTGACGGCTTTTTTATTAATCGGTATTTCTGGGACAAAACTAACTTGCGCAGGAGTAATCAGGTCAAATGTATTGTCTTGATAAGGAATCTCGTAACCGTCAAATGTTTGAGCTTCTTTTTAAACTGGAACGGTTACCACTTTTTATAAGGTAAACACCGCTTAGAAACTGGCGGCACTTACCCGAATTTATTTGATGCACACCCTCCTTTCCAGATCGTTGGAAATTTTGGTGGCGCTGCAGGCATAATTGAAATGCTGATGCAATCATCTGATGAGGAAGGAATACCATTATTGCCCGCATTACCTTATGCCTGGCAAACCGGAACCATATCCGGTATCTGTGCAAGAGGTGGGTTTGAAATTGCTCTTAAATGGAAAGAAGGTATTCAATAATGATTCTGAAGTCATACTTCATGCAGACCGGGATTTTTTGTTGAAAAATATCAGAAAAATCAGTAACGATAGTTTTATTCTTAAAGACGGAGATAAAATACCGATTGTCGGCATTTTACTCGGTTAATACCACCGCTTGTGGTGTTTATGCTACGATACGAAATTTTTCGCATTAAGTTAATTCTCCAGTCGAAGGTAGAATTGTTGATAGATCACGAAGAAAATTGACTTCGGAAAATATTTCGAACTGAAGATGTCGGATTTATATAAATTCTGGTATGAATTGTACAAGATTTATTTGGAGTAATGCCCTAACTTTGATTTATTAACAATAATAAGATAAGCAGAAAAAAATCAACAAAGCGTTTTATGGATGGGATAGATCTGACGGATCTTTTGGATCATGTGAAGCTTTTTTTAAGATGTTATCGCTTTCTTCGTATTTCGTTAAAGGAAATCTATAAATCATCTCCAGCCCGTAACTACAAGTTGTCCTTTAGCAATGGCTATATTTGTAAGTTGGTCTTGGAAGAATACAAAAACAATTTATGTAATTAAAAATAAATGTTCTATTGAAGTTTATTAACTTTAACAACCGGCAACCCCATCTCCACGACTTAATTTAATTCTTAAACCCTTTTTACAAATTATGAGAATCAAAAACTTTATAGCAATCTTCCTCACTTTATTTTGTTTCTATCAACTAAGTGCTCAGGAGTCCGCCAACCAGCAGAAGACACTCCCTCCCATCCCAAATATTCCACCTCCGGGACAAAAAAACAGCACAGCATTGGGCAACATCAATACTTTTGCTGAAGTAAAACTTGATTTGCCGATTTATCCGGGACCCTTCAAGCCTACATGGCAATCTATAGAAGCCAACTATCCTGGAGATCCATCCTGGTTAAGAGATGCAAAATTTGGAATCTGGGTTCATTTTGGACCGCAGGCATCTGGCGAAAGTGGAGATTGGTATGCCAGAAAATTATATACCCCAGGATCAAAAGCTTATGAGAATCATCTTAAAAAATACGGTCATCCTTCAGATTCTGGTTACAAGGAAGTTCTTCACAGTTGGAATCCAAAAAAACTAGATCCAGCTAAGCTTGCGAAAATTTACAAGGATGCAGGAGCCAGGTTTTTAATGATACAGGGCGTTCACCATGACAATTTTGATTTGTGGAACTCCCGTTATCAGCCCTGGAATTCAGTAAACATAGGACCCAAACGTGATTTATTAGGTGAGTGGGCCAAGGCGTGCCGGGCAAATAATATTCGTTACGGCATAACTTTCCACCATGAATATACATGGTGGTGGTGGCAAACCGCTTTTGGAAGCGACACATCGGGTGACAAAAAAGGCATACCTTATGATGGAAATTTAACAATGGAAGATGGCAAGGGAAAATGGTGGGAAGGCCTTGACCCTAAACGACTTTACGGTATCGACCTCAGGGAATACAAAGGAGTAGAGGAGCGGGCTCATTCTCCTTGGTCACCACCAGACCCTGGCATATTCACTAAGCACCTCGACTATGCAAAATGGTACACGACCCAATGGGCACTACGGATGATGGATGTGACTGAACACTATGATCCGGATTTTATCTACACCGACGGAACAGTTCAGGGACCTTTTACTGGTAATGGTACAGGAACTGGTTACAAAGCAGATGCGATGCAAAATGTAATTGCTGATTATTACAACAGGACCTTGCAGAAAAGGGGAAAAGTTAACACTTTCAGTATCGTTAAGTTTAGAGATAAAACTAATGGAACAGTAACAACCGAAGAATTCGCGATACCAGCCAACATCAAAACTGACCAGCCATGGATTGCTGAAGCACCTGTTGGAGACTGGTATTATGCGCCTAATTTCACGTATGATTCCGGTATGATGATCCGCTATATCATCGAGGCAATTGCCAGAGATGGAAATGCCGCACTTTGCATCTCCCTGCTGCCTGACGGTTCGCTGGATGAAGGGAGTACAAAAATGCTGAAAGAGGTTGGTGTTTGGATGCGTAGAAACGGAGATGCCATTTATGGCAGTCATGCTTGGCGCATTCCGGGAGAAGGACAGCAAGAAAACGGCAAATTAAGGATGATCCCTGGAGGAGCGCTAAACAAGCGACATGCTGATTTTAAATTTAGCCCGGAAGATTTTAGATTCACTAAAGGAAAAGATGGATCTTTATACACCTTCAGTATGACGATTCCGGAAGGTGGGTCGCAAATTAAGATAAAATCACTGGGTAGTCAAAGTGATTATTTAAAAGCCAAAGTTAAAAATGTTAGCCTGTTGGGTTACCGTGGACGTTTGCAATGGAAACAGGAGTCCGGTGCCTTAATCGTAACATGCCCGAATAATATCAAGTTCTCAACCGCTCTGGTTTTCAAGGTCGAATCCTAACAGTATGAATTATCAATTTTGATAAACAGCATTCAGTGATTAGATAAACTATCCGAGATTTGATAATGCAGGTCAGGTATGAGTCTAACAATCCTATCAAGTATTTGCTCATGTAAATTGTAGCAAATGCTTGTTTTTTTTATAACCAATTGATATACAGTATTTACAGAACATTAAAAACCTAAAATATCTTCGAATACCATCAATTAAGTTTTGGCAGAATACTGGGATATTTGAGAATTTGGATGAGTATGAAAATCGCCTTACACTGATTTATTAAATAGCTAAGGATACAGGTCATAGTCAAATAAATTAGATGAGCCGATTATTAATATAGATTTAAAAGGTCTCTTGTTAATATTTTTGACTCATTTCGTCACCCTGAATTTATTTCAGGATCTTTATAGCTGGAAAGATGCTAAATCTTATCAGCATGCATAAACATTAATCGAACACGGGTTATAAGCATTTAAAAGCCTCCGAATATGGATTCGGTTAATGATATCGTTTATCGTGCAAAAAGGATGGCCTTTTGCCACAAGCTCATCAAGGGTCATTCGGAATGGCCATGACCTTGTCTTGATAATAGGAATTAAAAATGGATTTTGGACAGGCATAAGCCTAAATTATTTACAATAAGCTACTGACAACCAATACGATAAAACAAACTTAAACAGTGAAAAAAGTCTGCTTTTTATATCGAGTAAGAAGCAGGGAATTAGTTTCCCTGCTGTCTCCTCACACCACCGTACGTACCGTTCGGTATACGGCGGTTTGTTAGAATAACTTCGTTTGGTGCGTCGTTTTCCAATAGTAATAGTTA
>NZ_JBHNZK010000024.1:0-65231 GCF_042464845.1 Pedobacter sp. BG31 | reverse complement strand
GCCGACTTCCTTCAGATTCGCAGTCACCCACGACACCCTTGTCTTTAGCTAACACTTCCTACTGCTAAGCGTGTTCGGGACTTTAACCCTATAGTCGATTGCCATGCCCGGCGCACCAATAAAAAAGCCATCTCAATTTTGAAATGGCTCAATATAAGATGTGATCAATACTATCTGTAACGAACTTGCTGCTGTTTGTCCATCATACCCATCTGATCTTTCATTTGTTTAATCTGATCGGCAAGCAATTTATTCTTATCTGCTTTTTTAGCTTCGGCAAGGTACATCGTTGCTTCGCGTTTATTGCGTTTGGCCATAGCAATACCTGCTAAACTTAATTTTGCCAAAGCAATATTATGATCCATCTGCATACCCAATGCAAGCGATTTCTTGAAATACTTCTCACTCTGCATAGGCGCTGTTCTGCTTTCAATTAACCCGATCAACAAATTATAATAACCGTGCTGAACTTTAATCAACTGCGTTTCATAATTGGTAATACGGTCTAAAAACATTTTTGCTTTGGGCATGTTATCTTTTCTAAGAAACCATTGTGCTAAAAGCATGTTTTCATTAAAGAAATAAGTTATCAGTACAATTATCCCCAATAAAATGGCAATAATACCCCATGGCCAGAAACCGAAAATAAATAAAGCTACTGCGCCACCCAGTAAAGCAAACCCCGCAATTAATCTGATGATATTTGGCATAAAATTTATCCTAATTATTTTTTTTTGCAAATATCGTGTTTAAATGGCACAAATTAGATTTTAAAACAATAATTTCAATAAAAATTTAAAAGCTCAAAAAAACATCTACTAACTATGAAAATCTTCTTCTCCATAACCCTAATTATACTTGCAATGAATGTTTCTGCACAAGACCTGAACAAGAAAATACACGACGAAGTACACAACAAGGATATATTAATCAATGCCTGCACGCGCGAGGGCATTACCACTTTCCCTGAATTTAAGGAAATGTACGATCCGCTTTATGAGGCATATGTGCCAGATGCAGCAACAATGATCGAACTGAAAAAGCTGATCAAGAATGAAAAGATCAAGATTGTTTTAGGAACATGGTGTGGCGACAGCAAGGCTAACGTACCAAACTTTCTTAAAATTTTAGACGCCCTGCAGTTTAAAGAGAAAAATGTAGAAATTATCGCAGTTGATGGAAACAAAAAGGCTGAAAATGGTATACTGAATGGGTTGGATATCTTAAGGGTGCCAACTTTCATTGTTTTTGATAAAAAAGGTAAAGAATTGGGGCGGATTACCGAAGGACCTAAAACTACACTCGAAGGAGATTTGTTGGCGATATACCAGAAAAAGTCATAAACTTTTAAAGCATTTTTTTTAGTTCGAGGTTCATAGTCTGATATTCATGATTGCCCAAACGTTTGATAATCGATAACCTGTTGGCTTATTTTTATCAACACTGACGATTGACGATAACCTATCAAACCATTGACTAAAATTCATTTACAGACATTACCCCAAATCCATTTTACATCATACATCTTACATTAATATATACATCAGCATTATGTCAGCAGCATTAGAACCAGGATGGTTAGCCGTTTTAGAAGAAGAATTTGAGAAAGACTATATGATAAAACTGAAAGCTTTTTTACAGGAGGAGAAGCAAAGAGGTGCAACTATTTATCCAAAGGGTGCAGACATATTTAATGCATTGAATACTACTCCATTTGATGAGGTTAAAGTGGTGATTTTAGGTCAGGATCCTTATCATGGGGTTGGCCAGGCGCATGGTCTTTCTTTTTCTGTGCAACGTGGTGTTGCAGTCCCGCCCTCATTAAAAAATATATACAAAGAACTGGAAACTGATATTGAGGGTTTTAAAACGCCAAATCACGGTTACTTAACGCACTGGGCAGAACAAGGTGTACTGCTATTAAATGCCACTTTAACCGTTCGTGCTTCAGAAGCCGGCTCACACCAAAACCAGGGATGGGAAATTTTTACGGATGAAATTATTAAGGCTTTATCTCAAAAGCGAGAACATATTGTATTTTTATTGTGGGGTAAATATGCGCAGCAAAAAGCGGCTTTAATTGATCAGAAAAAACATTATGTTTTGACTGCAGCTCACCCATCACCATTTTCTGCATACAATGGCTTCTTCGGATCGAAACATTTTTCGAAAGCAAATCAGTTGTTGGTGCAAAACAACCTAAAACCAATTGACTGGAATTTACCAGCCTAATGAATACCTATTTCATTAGCGGCCTCGGTGCTGATCAACGGATTTTTTCCCGATTAAAGCTGAGTGAAAAGATCACAGTTATCCATATTGACTGGATAGATCCTCATAAAAATGAATCACTTGAAGCTTATGCTGAACGCCTTAGCCGAATTATCGATACCAGCCGGCCATTTGCTTTGGTAGGCGTATCTTTTGGTGGAATGATTGCAGTAGAAATGGCCAAACGGTTAAAACCTGTAGCAACAATTATTATTTCAAGCATGATGTTAAGCAGCCATCTTCCCGGATTATACCGCTTTGCCGGAAAACTTAAACTACTAAAATTTATTCCAGCTAAATTTCTAAAAGCATCAAACAAACTTACGCAGCACTATTTTTTCGGTACGAAATCGTCAAATGAGAAAATATTACTGAACAGGATTATAAAAGATACTGATCCTCATTTTCTAAAATGGGCTATTGGAAGCATTTTAAGTTGGAGAAACAAAACTGTACCAGAAAGGATTTACCATATCCACGGTACACAAGATAAAATTCTGTATGCTAAAATAGCGAAACCAGATTTCGTGATCAACAATGGAACTCACTTCATGGTTTATCAAAATGCGAAGCAGATCTCAGGGATTATTGATCAACTGATATTGAATAAGGGGCCAGAAAATCTTACTCCATTGGCTAAAAACGATTAACTTAATCTGAAGTAAACAATGGTGGCCATTAAAATGATCGTCAGCTTTGAAATATTGTCAGGTAAAAATCCATATTCGATTTTTAAACTGCATATGCTCGATCAGATGACGATCATTAATGGAATACAAATTTAATCCTTAAATTTTTTCATAAAATTACTGATGTTTTCTTCTAAATTTCCTTCAGATATGGCTTTAACGAAAGCTGTACCGATAATCGCACCGTTGGCATAAGAACAAGCCTTATCAAAAGTTTGTTTATCGCTAATCCCGAAGCCGATCATGGTTGGATTTTTAAGGTCCATTGCTTTGATACGGCTAAAATAAGCTTCGGTAGTATTACCCACTTCTAAGTTTTTACCTGTGGTAGCCGACGACGATAATAGATAAATAAATCCATTGGTTAAACCATCTATTTTACGAATACGCTCTTCAGCAGTTTGAGGGGTAATTAAAAATACATTGGCCAAGTTATGTTTTTCGAAGCAATCTTTATAAAACTCTTCATACTCCACCATCGGCAAATCTGGCACGATACAGCCATCTACGCCTACTTCAGCACAAGCCTCGCAAAATTTTTCTACGCCAAACTGCAAAACCGGATTGACGTAGCCCATTAATAAAACCGGGATGGTTACGTTTTTACGTAATTCTTTCAGCTGTTCGAAAAGCAGTTTAAGTGTCATGCCCTGATCTAAAGATTGCTTGCTACTCGCCTGGATTACCGGTCCATCGGCAACAGGGTCCGAATACGGAAAACCAATTTCCAGAATATCTGCGCCTGATTTTTGCAGTGCTTCCGCAATCTGAATGGTATCGCCAGTATTAGGATAACCGGCAGTATAATAAATTGATAATATATTTTTCTTCTCCTGGAAGAGGTGTTTAATTCTGTTCATTTTCTTTTGAGATGTGAGATTGGAGATGTGAGATGTGAGATGATGACCGGGCAAGGAAATCTACTGTCTCATATCTCAGGTCTCAAATCTATCTATAAATTAAAATATTTAATATAAGTATCCAGATCTTTATCTCCTCGACCTGAAAGGCAAACCACTACATTTTCGCCACCTTTGAATTGCATTTTTTCTAAATAAGCCAGCGCATGTGCACTTTCTATCGCCGGAATAATGCCTTCCAGTTTGGTACACAATAAACCTGCCTCCAGACTTTCCTCGTCAGTAATGGAAACATATTGCCCGCGACCGGTTTTGAATAAATGTGCATGTTGTGGGCCAATGCCCGGATAATCCAATCCTGCTGAAACCGAATGAGGCTCTACGACCTGACCATCTGGTGTTTGCATTAAAATACTTCTACTGCCGTGTAAAACGCCTTCGTTGCCTAAGTAGGTTGTGGCTGCCGAAAATCCGCTTGATACACCTTTACCTGCTGCTTCAACAGCGATCAGCTTTACATTTTCATCATCCATAAAATGGTAGAACATGCCCATGGCATTACTGCCTCCACCCACACAGGCTAAAACATAATCAGGCTGATCATTACCCGTTTGCGCCAACAGTTGTTTTTTGGTCTCTTCAGAGATGATCGATTGGAAAATCGCCACCATATCTGGATAAGGGTGCGGCCCAACAACTGAACCGATAATGTAATGTGTATCCACAGGATTATTGATCCAGTCGCGCATGGCTTCATTGGTCGCATCTTTCAACGTTTTACTGCCCGAACTTGCCGGAACTACCTTTGCACCCAACATTTTCATACGGGCCACATTTGGCGCCTGACGCTCAATATCCACTTCACCCATATAAATCACACACTCCAGGTTACGCAGTGCACACACCGTTGCGGTGGCTACCCCATGCTGACCGGCACCTGTTTCGGCGATAATCCGCTTTTTTCCCAATTTTTCGGCTAATAAAATCTGCCCGATGGTATTGTTTATTTTATGCGCTCCGGTATGATTTAAGTCTTCCCTTTTTAAGAAGATATTGACTCCATACCTTTCCGAATATCTTTTTGCCAGATACAATGGCGAAGGGCGGCCAACGTAGTCTTTCAACAGCTGATGAAATTCCTTTTGGAAATCAGGATCAGCAATGATCTTTAAATAATTCTGACGCAGCTCTTCTACATTCGGATAAAGCATTTCGGGAATGTACGCACCTCCAAAATCTCCGTAATATCCTTTTTCGTTTACTTTGTATTTCATAATATTTATCAACTGGATGTCATACTTATAGCCGTTAAGGTAGTCGTCATCTTGACTGAAGTGCAATCCCGAACGTTTGGGAGAGAGATCTGTATTTTACATTGTAGATTTCTCGGCTGCGCTCGAAATGACGATCTATCTCCAGCTAAAATCGTAACATAATATTCTACTTATTCATTTCTTTTATAAATTCTTTAATCTTTTCTGCATCTTTCACACCTGGTTCTGTTTCGAAACGGCTGTTAATATCTAACGCATATAAACGATCATCGTTTAGTTTTCTAATGGCAGCGGTATGTTCCAAATCAATTCCACCGCTTAAAAAATAGGGTTTGGTATAAGTGTATCGGTCCAAAACAGACCAATTAAATGTTTTTCCGGATCCACCATGTAATTTTGTTTTGGTGTCGAACAAGAAATAATCAATTGTACTTAAATAAGCTTCCAAAGCTGAAAAATCGAATTCTTCGTCTACCCCAAAAGCCTTAATCACTTCTACAGCGGGAAAACTTAATTTTAATGCGCCACAATATTCAGAAGATTCGCCTCCATGTAACTGAACAGCCTTTAAGTTCAGTGTGTTTATTTTTTCTTTTACTTTTTCTAGATCCTCGTTCACAAAAACTCCAACAGTTTTAATTTGAGCAGGAATGTATCTGATCAGTTCTGCCGAAACCTCACTGATCAATCTTGGTGATTTCTCATAAAAGATAAAGCCCATGTAATCTGGCTGCAACTCAGCTACCGCAGCAATATTCGCGGCCAAACGCAGTCCACAGATTTTTAACCTTAGCATGCCAGTAATTGTTTAAAACTGTGCAAAGCTTTTTTGTTCATAAGCGATTCTTCTGCTTCATAAAAACAATCGGCGAAAGACATTTCTGGTTTGATGGTCCGGATGGCCAATGCCGCGTTGCACAATACTACATTGGTCTGCACATCAGTCGCCACGCCATTAAGCACATCCATAAATATTTTAGCTGATGATGCTACAGTATCACCTCCTTTAATGGAATTTACATCTACTTTTTCAAATCCCATATCGTTGAGTGTTAAAATCTGCTCTCCCTTATTCGAAAAAGTTTTCACATCGCAGGTAAGCGAAACCTCATCATAGCCCTCCAGTGCATGCACGATGGTATAACTTTTATCGGTATCCTGGTATAAATAAGCATATAAACGGGCCAGTTCTAAACTAAAAACACCTACCATCTGGTATTTTGGCTGCCCGGGATTAACCATAGGTCCCAGCATATTAAAAAATGTTTTTACCCCAAGCTCTTTACGGATCGGTGCTACAATTTTCATGGCTGGGTTAAATAGCGGTGCATGTAAAAAACAGATGCCCGCGGCATCAAGATTGCGCTTTAAAGTAGCTTCATCATTGGTAAAGCTATAGCCCAGGTATTCCATTACATTTGATGATCCGCAGCCCGAAGAAACCCCATAGTTGCCATGCTTGGCTACATGATGCCCCGCCCCCGCTACTACAAATGAAGATAAGGTGGAAATATTGAAAGTGTCTTTGCCATCACCTCCTGTACCACAAAGATCAATGAGGTTATAACCGGAAAGATCTACCTTTAGGCACATATCCAGCATGGCATCTCTAAAGCCCTGCAGTTCCTGCACGGTAATGTTCCGCATGGCATAAGCCGTAATAAAAGCAGCAATTTGCGAAGAATTAAATGCACCTTCTGAAATGGAAATTAAAATGTTCTTTGCCTCTTCCCTGCTAAAGTTCTTGTTCTCAAATAAATGGTTTAATATCTTTTTCATGTTTTGTATTCCGCTGGTTGTGTCTCCACAAACCATTTATGTTTATTCTGGTTCATGGGACATGAACCATGGCGACGTTTAAAAAAATTGCATAAAAAAAGGATTGCTTTTCAGGCAATCCTCTTCGTCGTGTTTAAAATATTTTAAAATATATAACAATAGAATCTGCCTAACGAATTTCGTTATGCCACCACCAATTGTTATTTAAGTTTTTAATGATCATGTTTGTATAAAGCAAATATTGACATAGTTTTTTAATATTCCAAAATCTTTCTAAAATATATGGTTTTCTTTAAAAGAAAAGTACAATTTAATGATGATCTGGGTTTCGGATCCAATCCGGTAACGAAAAATCAGCGCATGCTAAACCCGGATGGTTCTGCAAATATTGAGCGTACGGGCCTGCCTTGGTTTAAGTTCGATGATACCTACACCCGCCTGGTCACCATGAGCTGGCCAAGGTTTTTCTTCGTTATTCTGATTGCCTACCTTATTGTGAATACCATATTTGCAATATTATATAATGTTGTTGGAATCGAGAATTTAGAGGGCGCTAAAGGTTTAACGCTGCGCGATCAGTTTTTTGATGCCTTTTTCTTTTCTGCTCAAACCATTTCTACGGTGGGTTATGGCCATATTTCTCCACAGGGGTTTATTACAAGTATTCTGGCTGCTTTCGAAAGTATGCTGGGCCTGCTCGCTTTTGCATTGGCAACCGGTTTGTTGTATGGCCGTTTTAGCAGACCTACCTCAAAAGTGAACTTCAGTAAAAAAATGGTAATTGCACCTTATGAAAAAGGCCATGGTTTAATGTGCCGTTTGGTTAACTTACGCCGTAATCAGCTTATTGAGGTGGAGGTACAGATGGTGATGTCGTACAATGAAACCATTGATGGCAAACATATCCGAAGGTTTTACCCTTTGACGCTGGAACGCGATAAAATCGGCATCCTGTCATTAAACTGGACTTTAGTACACCCTATTACAGAGGACAGTCCTTTATACGAAAAATCGTTAACGGAACTGCAACAGGCAGAGGTCGAAGTTTTCGTCATGCTTAAGGCATTTGATGATACATTTTCCCAAACCATTCATACGCGCACGAGCTATCAGGATGAAGATATAGAAATGGATGCAAAGTTTGAAAAAATGCATTACCATAATGAAGAAGGTAAAATAGTGATGGATTATAGTAAGCTGGATAAGATTACGCGAACGGTGTAAAGTCTCTTTTGTTTAAAAGATTCTCTTTTGGAAAGCAGGTACGGTGCCAATCGGTTATGATAGCCCCGCCATACGCTGCAATCTTTTTGTTGCGTGGCCATCATACTGAAGCACGAATCTGCTGCATAGGCTGCAGACGTCAGGATATTCGGGTTTGCTGCCAACAAAAAGGATTTCCGCTGCTGTCAGGTTTAGGTGGGTTGGGTTGGTACAATAAATAACCACTCCGCCTTATAGGCACCCCTCCAAAGAAGGAATTAAAAAATGATCTGGAAGTGTCAACTTTAACAGCAAAGAGGTAAGAAAGTTTACAAATCTTACGAAGATGTCTTTTGTATAAAATCCAAAATATCCTTATACAACTGATTTCCACCAAAAATCATCTGACTGATCATCGGTACATGGCTTTTGCCCTTAATTTCTTTTATCTCTACAGGCACATGGTTCGCCTTAAGCTTATCATATAACCTCGGCGTTTGTAATTTAATGGCACCATATGTTTTACTACCATAAAAGAGTAAATGTGGATTTTTAATATTGTTTACATAAGCTAAGGGTGAAGCACTTTTCCAAACCGCAGGCCGTTCCGTAAAGGTCCGGATGAAATCGAAATAAAAATGGTCTTTTTCGGCTGTTGTTAAATATTCTTCCATATCCAGTCCGAAGGGATCATTAAGGATTACACCTTTAATTGGATTAGCTATCCCAGCCTTATTAAAATATTTAGGATCAGCATTGATCAGTTCAGCCAGATGCGCCCCTGCAGAATGTCCCATTACAAAAATCTGCTCTGCACTTCCGGTAAAATCGGCAATATGTTCTTTAACCCATTTTACAGCTAAAGCACAATCATTGCCCATCTCTCCATACTGAACATTCGGTGCCAAAGGATAATTAATAATGACCGTAACCACACCTTTGCGTGCAAAATTCCTACCCATCCACCAATACGTTTCTTTCTTCCCACTGCTCCAGGAACCTCCGTGAATGAAAATTAAGACGGGTTTATTTTTGACATGATCGTTTTTATAAAAAATATTCAGCGTATTGGCTTCGTCGGTATTGCCGGCATAATTGATATTTTTTACCTTTTTAACTTGTGCAGCAGAAAGTAACGTTTGAAACAAGAGCATTAATAAAACAACGTATTTGTACATCATAAAGGTTTTCCAACTCAACAGTTAATAAACGAAATTGTTGTTAGTGTGGATTTATTGATAGTATCAGGTATTGAGTATCAGGTATCGAGTATTTAGTATCAAGACATAATCAACTTGTGCACTTAAACCTTACGCCTTAAACCGTCTACCTTAAGCCTTTATCAACGGATTCTTTTCTTTCGAAAACAAATCAAATACCTTTTTATCTACAAAAGCCGGAAACAGTTTGTTCATCCATACGGCCAGTTTGCCTTGTCTCGTCATCACCAAAGTGCGTTTGCGTTGTTCAACGCCATCGGCAATTATGCCGGCCACTTCTTCCGATGTCATCATTTTACCTTCATCCATACTGGTTTCGCCATGTGCTGCACCATCTTTAGATAAGGCCGTTACCCGGATATTCGAAGCCGTAAACCCTGGACAAGCCACCATCACATTTACTCCTGTTTTAAGTAATTCGGTACGTAAAGACTCCATAAAGCCATTCATGGCGAACTTAGAAGCCGAATAACCAGTGCGGCCCGGCAAACCACGGTAACCCGCAATAGACGATACGCCCACCACTGTTCCCTTTGTTTTTAAAATTTCAGGAAGTGCGTATTTGGTACAATATACTGTTCCCCAAAAGTTTACATCCATCAGGTTTTTAAGCACTGATAAATCCAGATCGTTAAACAGGGCTCGCATCGATAATCCGGCATTATTTATCAGAATATCAATTTTCTGAAAAGAAACCAGGGTTTGTTTTATGATGAGTTCGCAATCGTCCTCTTTACTCACATCGGCTTGTACCGCAACCGCTCTGATGCCATATCTTTTCTCTAAATCAGCAGTAATTTCGCAAAGGGTAACGTATTGACGGGCAGCTAAAACCAGATTGGCCCCACGCCTGGCAAATTCTTCCGCGCAGGCTTTTCCAATTCCGCTTGATGCCCCGGTAATGATAATTACTTTATTCTTTAGGTTCATTTGTAGTAGTGAGTATTAAGTAGTAAGTATTTAGTAGATGTAATAAGTATCTAGTATTAAGTATCGAGTATCAAGAAACAGGTAAATGATAAGTCCCAATCTGTGATTTTATGCCTGATGCCTGCTACTTTATACCTAATGCTAATTATTTCATCATTGCAGTTTCGTAAGGTACGCGGGTAATGATCGATCGACCCAGGGTAATTTCATCTGCATATTCTAGTTCACCTCCGAAAGCAATTCCACGTGCAATGGTGGTTACCGGTACATTAAATTCTTTCAGCCTTTTATAGAGATAGAACAAGGTGGTATCGCCTTCCATATTCGGACTGAGCGCCAAAATCACTTCCTTGATCCCTCCTGCTGTCATCCTGGCTACCAAACCATCAATAAACAGATCAGAAGGCCCTACTCCATCCATTGGCGAAATTAAACCGCCTAAAACATGGTAAACCCCAAAATATTGTCCCGTATTTTCAATAGCCATTACATCACGCGTATCTTCTACCACACAAATGGTTTCTTTATCTCGTTTATGCGATGTACAGATTTCACAAATTGAGTAATCGGAAATATTATGGCAGGTACTGCAGTGTTTAATCTGTTGTTTAAGTTTTATAAACGTATTACCAAACTGATTTACCTCCTCCTGCTCCTTATTTAAAAGATGTAACACCAAACGTAAAGCTGTCTTTTGCCCTACACCAGGAAGTTTTGAGAATTCGTTTACCGCATCTTCAAGCAGTTTGGATGAAAAATTCATAGTGCAAAAATAGATAAAAAGGTTCATTGGTTCAATAGTGAATGGTCATTGGTCAATAGTTTATTCGTCAATAGTTCATAGTAAATGGTAACTGCAAATTGCCAACTGAAAACCGGATATTGATTCATTGGTCAATAGTCCGTAGTGAATGGTGACTGCAAATTGCCAACTTAAAACTGCAGATGGCTATCATGCACTTTGACTTCGGACTTCCGACTTCGGACTTCTGACTTCCGACTCCGGACTTCTGACTTCCGACTCCGGACTAATAACATATTGCTTGATTTGATAGTTTTCTTTACATTTATCAGCTTAAATCAAAAATATGTCACCAACCATTCTCTTGTGTTTTCTAATTGGCTACTTTCTGCTACTGATTATCATTTCGTTTGTAACCTCTCAAAAATCCTCAGACAATAGCACCTTCTTTGTTGCCAACAGAAATTCTAAATGGTATCTGGTGGCATTCGGCATGATTGGAACAGCGCTATCGGGTGTTACCTTTATTTCGGTACCCGGGGAAGTTGGTGCACCTAGCGGAAATCAGTTTCAATATTTTCAGTTTGTGCTGGGTAACGCGGTTGGTTTTATCATTATAGCTACCGTTTTGCTCCCGCTTTACTATCGCATGAACTTAACCTCTATTTATGGTTACATTGAAAAGAGATTAGGTCATTACAGCTACAAAACAGCTGCCTCGATATTTCTATTGAGCCGAACTTTAGGATCAGCAACCCGACTATACCTCGTCGTAATCGTATTGCAACGTTTTATTTTCGACAGCTATGGTGTTCCATTCTGGTTAACGGTACTCATTTCGTTGGCGTTGATATGGTCTTATACATTTAAAGGTGGATTAAAAACCATTATTATTACTGATACATTGCAGACCTTCTTTCTTGTGCTTTCGGTTTTTCTCACCATTTATTTTATTTGCAACAGTCTTGATTTCAATATTCCACAGGCATTTGAAACTGTAAAAAACAGCAGCTATTCTAAAATATTCTTCTTCGATGATTTCCTCATCAACAAGTTCTATTTCAGCAAACAGTTTATCGGTGGTATTTTTGTAACCATTGCCATGACAGGCCTTGATCAGGACCTGATGCAGAAAAACCTGAGTATGGGCACCATACAGGAAGCGAAAAAAAATATGTTCACCTTTACCGGCGTGTTTGTCATCTTAAATATTTTCTTCTTAAGTGTCGGTGCATTATTATACATCTATGCGAGTAAAAATGGTATTGATATTCCTTTAGATCACGTTACAGGTAAACCTCGTACGGATTTATTGTTCCCCGAAATCGCATTGAACAACTTAGGCTCCGTTCCGGCTATTATTTTTATGCTGGGCTTAACCGCAGCCACATTTGCCACAACAGATTCGGCGCTAACGGCTTTAACCACTTCGTTCTGCGTAGACTTTTTGGACATGGCTAAAGCAGAAAATGTAAATGCCGAAAATGCTGTAAAAAAACGTCATACGGTACACATTGTTTTTTCTGTTTTGATGTTCCTGGTGATTATTGTTATCAATGCTTTGAACAGTTCATCAGTTGTGAGCTTAATTTTCACCATTGCTTCTTATACCTACGGACCGCTTTTGGGCTTATATAGTTTTGGGCTTTTTGTAAAAAAACGCGGTCTGCATGATAAATTAGTGCCAATAGTTTGCTTATTATCACCTTTTTTATGTTACTTGCTTGCGAGCAATTCTGCTGAAATATTAGGAGGATATGTTTTTAGTGTTGAACTGATTTTAATCAACGGTTTAATCACATTTATAGGTTTGTTATTCATCAGCAAAAAAACTGATGCACAGACCAGATTTTAATATTAGAATAACAGTATATGACGAGTGAAGAAAAAATTAGAAGTGCTTTTGAGAACAAAGACTGGCAGGAAATCAAAGTAACCGATTCCTGGCAAATTTTTAAAATCATGGCCGAATTTGTAGACGGCTTTGAAAAACTAGCTAAAATCGGTCCATGCGTTACCATTTATGGCTCTGCGCGTACGGCTCAAACAAACCGATACTATCAACTGGCAGAACAGTGTGGTAAATTGTTAACTGATAGAGGTTATGGTGTAATTACGGGCGGTGGACCTGGTATTATGGAAGCCGGTAACAAGGGTGCCCATACCAATGGCGGTAAATCGGTAGGTTTGAACATTGAGTTACCATTTGAGCAATTCCATAATAAATATATTGATCATAATAAATTGCTGGAGTTTGATTATTTCTTTGTACGCAAAGTAATGTTTATGAAATATAGCCAGGGTTTTGTGGTATTACCAGGTGGTTTTGGCACTATGGATGAGTTATTTGAAGCCCTAACCCTGATCCAGACCGGCAAAATTGCGCGTTTCCCGATTGTACTGGTAGGCGTTGATTATTGGGGTGGGCTAATCGACTGGATTAAGGGAACCATGTTACAAAAAGAGCATAATATCCATGAAGAGGATTTAAACCTGTTCAGACTGGTTGATACGGCAGAAGAGGCTGCAGAACACATTTTCCGTTTCTACGATAAATATGTGCTTAAACCGAATTTCTAATTTATTGGTTAACCGTTACAATTGGTTAACTGCCAATTGAAAACTGAAAACTGCCAACTGAAAAAGTGCTTACCAACAATAGGCACTTTTTTTATGTAACAACGCTAAACCTGCTGCATCTAAAATAAAACACAATTAAAATGTCAAAATTGATCAACTGGAAGAGCGATTGGTTTAATGGAAATTTTAAACTCTTTGCAGATGGGCTTCAGAAAGGGGCCATAACTTTTGGGGTGTGGACGAGCAGTGCTGAAAGTGTATTTGAAGATCAAAATTATCAATTTGTAAGTGAGGGATTCTGGCAATCAAGCACGAAGGTAATCGACCGGAAAACAAGTGAAGTAATCGCTGTTATTACGTACGATAGCTGGAAATCAAAAGCATTAATCAGCCTGACAAACGGAAAACGGTATGAATGGAAATCAACAGGCATCTGGAAATCAAAATGGACCGTAAGTAATTATCAGGATGAACACATTATGTATACTTGTAGTAACAATAGTGGGCTAATATCTTCAGATACGGATAATAAATTACTGATGATTGCGGGGCTATTTGTTAAACAGGTTTACAACAGGCAGCTCTTTATTCTGATCGTCTGCATCGTTCCGATCATCACGACGTCAACACTTCGTCATCATTAGGATTTTTAATGAAATTCTTTGGGCTGAACAAGCACGCCAAATAAAGATTATATACTATTAATTATCAGAAAATTAACACCATATTAATAAAGTTTTTACTGAACCAATTTCCTTGTTTTTTTTCGAAAATGCTTTATATCGTACTGGATTTGATCAAGGTAAATTTCAAAAATGTCAGTAGTTATATCGACTTTATTCTTTCAGGAATACCAGCCCCACATACCTGATTAATGGTTTAGCACCGAAGTATTGACAGACTTTTATCTTTCAGTTTTTAAAAACCGTTCATCGTTTAACTTTCAATATTGATCGTAAGGCGAACCTAAGGGCATTTACAGTAAAAATTCGATAACTTTTCAATCAAGGCTACGGCCGATTTAAAAATATCTTTTTATCGCTTCCAGCATTTCAGCAGTTAGTTTTCCATTGGTGGCTAAAATTTCCTTTTTCTCAAAGTAATTATTGCCTCCAGAGAAATCGTAAACTTCTCCGCCAGCTTGCTGAACAATGAAACACCCGGCTGCAAAATCCCATTGCTGCAGGTTATATTCAAAAAAGGCATCGAAACGTCCGCAGGCAGTATATACCAGGTCTATAGCTGCCGCACCAATCCTACGCACTCCGTGGCTTTTCTGCATCATTTCAGCTAATAATTTTAAATATTTCTCTTGTTTATCAAACTGATAATATGGAAAACCCGTAGCCAGCAGGCTTGACTTTAAATCTGGATTGCCGGAAACCCTAATTTCCTTTTTATTCATCAGAGCAGGTCCACCTTTATAAGAATAAAACATCTCTCCCCGATTTAACTCGTAAACCACACCTATTGCAGGTAGCCCATCTTCATAAAGCGCTACACTAATGCCATAGGCCGGGATGCCATGAATAAAGTTCGTTGTACCATCTAAGGGATCAATGATCCAGGTATAGCTTTTCCCAATGCGATTAATGGTTTTTTCTTCAGTGATAAAACCCGCATCAGGAATTAATTTTTCCAGATTTTGAACAAGTTTCTGCTCTGCTGTTTTATCAACATAAGAAACCATATCATTTAATCCTTTATATTCTATTTTCTTAACATCAAACTGCATGGCTTCTTTGCGGATAAAATTTCCGGTAAGCTTAACAATCGAGATCACTTTATTGCACAGTAATTCGTAATTCATAATTATTTAACAACAGAATAATGCTGTTGTTGTATTTTAATTGAATTTATAAGGTTCTTATTGGGCTAATTGGTTCTTGTTCCGCAAAGCATAAGCACTTAATGCAATGCCACCCACAACAAGAAAAGTTGAAATCATTTCTGCCTGCGTAAAAGATAAGCCAAAAACATGGTACTTGGAGTTTACACGAATCAACTCAATACAAAAACGTTCAACACCGTTCAAGATCATGTAAATACCAAACATTAAACCAGGGGCTTTTATTTTATCCCTTATACTCCACAGAAAGGCGAAAAGGATTAAACATATAATCACTTCGTAAAGCGGTGTCGGATACACACCTTGTGCCAATTCGTTACAAAACTTACCGGTACAGCCTGGAATGGGAATACCCTCGCCTACCACATTGTTTGGATATTTGTAAGACCATAACCAATCCGGCAGCCAGGAGAACGGTTTCGGGTTAGGATTTACAATGCCCCAGTCGCCATCACCTGCCATATGGCAGCCAATACGACCAACTGCATAAGCCAGCATCATGCCGGGTCCACCTACGTCCAACATATGTAAGGGTTTAATGCCATTTCGCTTTGCAATGATCAATACCGCCGCACCACCGCAGATTAAGCCACCATAAAAGGTTAAACCGCTAAACGATAATAAGCGTTCTATAGGATGTTGAACAAAATCATCCCAATATTCCAGATTATCAAAGAATTTCGCTCCTAAAAATCCCCAGATGGCCGCCCATACAATCAGGTTACTCATGATCTGATATGGGTGGATGATTACCTGTGTTTCTTTTGGTTTATCTAATTTATGCTTATTCTTTTCAGTATAATCCCAGTAAGCAAATAAGCCAGCAAAAAACAAACCACCAATTATATTTCCCTGGGTCGACATTAAAACCGACTGGGCATCATTTACAAAAAGTTTATAGTTCAGTAATACGTAAACCAGCTTATAACCGATAACAAAGCCAAAAAGGCCATTCATAATCAATTCTGACGTGGTTGCGGGCTTACCCACTATAATGGTCTTTTTAATTGGATGGAGTATGCCTAATGCTTCTTTACGTTTAAGCTCTTTGGTAAAAGCCCAGTAACCGGCAACAAACGCGAGCGCCACAAAAACACCGAATGTATTAAATGGAAGCGGTAAATTAATGCCGAAAAGGTATTCTAAAAAATGTGAAACGGTAGGAAACATAGAAATATTTTGTTGCGAAGATAGGAAAGAAAGAGTAAAGACCAAAGTGGAAAGACTGATGTTCAAGGACGAAGGCTAAAAGAATAATAATTTATGGAACACGGTATTTCTATCCCATCGTCCATTTTTTACATCGTCCATTTTACACCTTAACGTTAAAAGATTCTTCACTACGTTCAGAATGACAGTAAAAGGTATTTGACAGAAACTTCAGACTAAGGACTGAGGACTAAACTAATGATGTGCCAGCTTAGTTTCCAATTCGGCTACTTCCACTTCTCCGTCGGCAGTAATCCCTAAAAGCTTAACCGCTTTCAATTCGTTTACCATAACCGGATCGTATTTTGCCCGCACTTTTACATAATTTTTGGTAAAGCCGTGCATATAACCAGATTTCTGATCTGCTTCAAAAAGTACTTCTCCTTCATTACCAATCTGCGATTCGTAGAAAGCCCTACGCTTTTTATCAGATAAGATATGAAGCATTTTACTGCGTTCATTCCGTTCACTTCCGGCTACAACACCTTTCATTTCGGCCGCTGCTGTCAGCTCACGTTCAGAATAAGTAAATACATGCAGATAAGAAATATCCAGTTGATTTAAAAATTGATAGGTATCCAGAAAATCTTCTTTCGTTTCGCCGGGGAATCCTACAATTACATCCACACCAATACAACAGTTTGGCATCACCTCCTTAATTTTAGCAACACGTTCTACATACAGATCACTCCGATAACGGCGGCGCATTAATCCCAAAATTTTATCAGAGCCAGACTGTAAAGGAATATGAAAATGCGGAACAAACCTTTTTGAAGTGGCTACAAATTCTATAATTTCGTTGCTTAATAAATTTGGTTCAATAGAGGATATCCTAATTCTTTCAATTCCTTCCACTTCATCCAGGGCCTTAACCAGGTCGAAAAACTTGTCTTCGCGTTTCCCGTTTCTGATTCCGAAATCGCCAAGATTTACCCCCGTTAATACAATTTCTTTAACACCGCTTTCGGCAATCATTTTAGCACGGTTTACCACATTTTCAATGGTATCGCTACGGCTTGCACCGCGTGCTAAAGGAATGGTACAATAAGTACACGGATAATCGCACCCGTCCTGCACTTTTAAAAAGGTACGCGTTCTATCGCCGATTGAATAGGATGCAATAAAGTTATGGTTAACTTTCTCTATATTTTGCTGATGAACAAGTGCTTTTGGCTGTTTTGTTAAATCAGTAATGTATTCAACAATTCTGAATTTTTCGGCCGCACCTAAAACCATGTCAACACCTTCTATTTCGGCAATTTCCCGAGGTTTTAACTGGGCATAACAACCTACAATGGTTACAAAGGCATTTGGCGAATACTTTAAAGCCTCTTTAACAACTTTACGGCATTTTTTATCCGCATGTTCAGTTACAGAACAGGTATTGATTACATAAACATCAGCCTGGTCCTGAAATTCTACCACAGCATAACCGGCATCGGTAAACAAGCGACCGATGGTTGAAGTCTCAGAGAAATTGAGTTTACAACCTAATGTATAAAATGCGACCTTTTTCATTGAAGCTGCAAAGATAGGAAATTTGTTCGGAGTTGTTGGTTTTGAGTTTTGAGAACTGACAAATTACAGACTAGATCATAGCTAACATAGACTACTGATTATTGTAATTCACCACATATTTTCTAACGATATCAAAGTTATATTTTTTCTCTTCTTGAAAAGATTCATTTAAACCTTTATTATCACCGATCAAATCGGCAAAAATATCTTTTCGTAATTTAATTTTAGCAAATATTCTATCAGTAATGATATCTACCCATTCACCACCTTCTTTACTTGCAAACCAGGTAATAATCCAAACTCCCTCTGGCGTTCTTACCTTATGCTCATAAAGATTAATTTTTCCTGCTTCCAGGACTCGCAAAAAATACCGTTTCTCGCTTTTAGGAATATTATTTGAAATGAATTTTTGTTTCTTTTTGAATAAATAATACCCATTTACAGTTTCGGGAGAAAAGCTGATATTTTCCCCGCCATTTGATTCAAGGATGTATTGAGACAATAATCCTGACTTTATACTGCCTAGAATTGTATCGTTTTTTAAGGTAATGATAAAATCTTCCTGTGCATTAACCCGAGAAAAAAAAGCACATAAAGCTGTGCAGAACAACATAGAGCGTAAAAATAGTTTCATGATATTAATTTAAATCAGCCTAAAATATTTAAACTTTGGCAAAACACCAACTATTTCTCCTGCCACCGGTAGCTTTCCTGCTCGAAACCCGCCAAATCCAATACCCTACTCACTACCGTTCCGGCAACCTCTTCTATCGTTTGGGGTAAACTGTAAAATGATGGATTAGCCGGACAAATAATGCCTCCAGCTTCAGTAACCATTTTCATATTGTTGATGTGAATCAGGCTAAATGGGGTATCTCTTACTACAGCTATTAATTTTCTGCGTTCTTTTAACACCACGTCTGCAGCTCTGGAAATTAAGTCGTTAGATATTCCATGCGCTATCCTGCCCAAGGTACCCATTGAGCAAGGGACAATTATCATGGTATCATATTTAGCCGATCCTGAGGCAAAAGGTGCATTAAAATCATTTTTGTTATAAAATGTAAACGCTGTAAACTGGTTATAATCCTGATTTCCCAGCTCGAATTGCCAAACTGCTTTTGCATTATCACTCATCACTATGCCTACTGCCTCTATCTGGTCTATTAATTTCAGCAACTGATCAAACAAGACCTTTGCATATATTGAACCGCTGGCACCTGTAACGGCAACAATTACTTTCTTTTTCATCATAACCACAAAAGTAGTTTATCTAAATTGATTAAAACAAAAAAGGGCCAGAACAATGTTCTGACCCTACATCTACCTATGAAAAACATACCCTCGAAAGGGTAAGAACAAATATATATAATTTTTTAAAAAAATATAAACAAGAAACGCGAAATCGTTTAAATCAGCCAATTAGCTTTAAATTTAATCACAAACAACTGATTTACAGGATAATAATTTTAAATAAATTTACTTAAAAACTTTTTAACAACTTAAAAAGACACTTTTTTTATTAGAATTTACAATAATTTTGTAGTATACAATATACAATTACAATCATTAGTGTTTCAAGAAATAATGAGTAAGAAGATTTTCTATTCTTAAATTTACATTTTTTTGATGTTGACCTAACCTGCTACCGATCAAAATTTCAATAAGCTGACGCTTTCAAAACTTGAGTTACCGGGGTTTTCTTTAATCCAGTGTAAACTATCTTAGTATAATTCCCCTTATAGGTTATATCGTATCAAATATGATAAAGATCTGTGAATCGATTGGAATTTAGTGTTTAACGATTATATTTGAGAAAGTGTCATCTCAGATTTATGATAGATTTAGCTTCGCCATTTTTAAAGGCATTATTAAAACATGCTACAAACCCTGTAGTCATTTTTAAAATTAAGCCGGTATTAGTAGTGGTAGAACATAATGACGCTTACCAGGCTTTAATAACGTGTGTTGGCGGGAAGTCAGAATCCTATAATATCGATATTATCCCTGACCTACTATCTGATGATGAAAGAACGACGCTGATTAAAACAGTTCAAAACGTAAGTGAGCTCAAAACCAGGCAAAGCCTGACCGTTCATCCTATCTATTCAAACTCCCCGCATGTAAAATGGGAGCTCGAATTCTCGCCGGTATTACAAAGCAACCGCCCTGCTGAATACCTCATTTGCTCATTAAAGGAAATCCCGGTGAACGAGAACGACCTGGAGCATATTTTGCTTGAGCTTTCGGAAAGTGAAATGCGTTTTAGGGGCTTTTTTGAGCAAGCGCCCTTAGGCATGTGTGTTTTGAAGGGCCCCGAACTCATTACGGAGTATGCGAATGATAATATATTAAAACTCTGGGGTAAGAGTAGAAAAGAGGTTATCGGAATATCTTTGGAAGATGCAAGACCGGAATTTCAAACACAACAGGCGCTGGTAAAACGCGTAAAAGACATTTTCAAAAACAAGCAAACGCTAACAATCAACGAACTGAAACTCTCTACTCCGGTTTCAGATGGGTATTTTATTGCGCTTTATGAACCCTTAAAGAATGATAAAAACGAAGTAACCAGCATCCTGTTGATTATTAAAGATATTACCGAGCAGGTAAATTTTAAAAAAGAACTTCTTAAAGCGAAAGACATTTTAAAAATCGCCATGGATGCCTCTGAAATGGGGTCATGGAATATCGACCTATCAAACAAGCAGGTGCTATTATCTGAAAGGGCACAACAGATCTATGAAATTGAGCATAACAGGTTAGATATCGAGGAGGCCAAATCCATGATCTGCCAGGAAGATATGGGGCATCTAACCCGGGGCATAATACGCGCACTACACAACCGCGATGCCTTTAATATTGAATATCAGATTAACCTTAGAGACGTTAATGAAAAGCGCAAATGGATACGAACTGCGGGAAAAGCTTATTATAACGAAGATGGAACGGCTATTTATATCGCAGGGGCAATTCTGGATATTACAGAACACAAACAGGATGAAATAAGAAAAAATGATTTTATCAGTATGGTTAGTCATGAGCTTAAAACACCCTTAACTTCTTTAAGCGCCTACGTACAGCTTTTACAATATAAATCTAAACAAACAGATAATGTTTTCTCTGCTCAAATACTTGATAAGATCAATATTCAATTGAAAAAAATGTCGATAATGATTGATGGTTTTCTGAATGTTTCCTTACTAGAATCAGGTAAAATATTATTGAACAAAACAAATTTTAACCTTACTGCGCTGGTTAAGACCATTGCTGAAGAAACCAGGATGGTTTCGCCTAGCCATTTTATCCAGGTACTTGGCCCCCAAGAATTGATTGTACATGCCGATATGGAAAAAATCGGAAGTGTTGTGAACAACCTGATTGGCAACGCGCTAAAATATTCCAGAAAAGAATCGCTGATTGCAATAAAATGTAAAATACAAAACGATTATGCAGTTGTAAGTGTAGAAGATGAGGGTCTGGGTATTAGAGAAAATGATCTACCGCGGCTTTTTGACCGTTTTTATCGCGTAGAAAGTGCTGATACCAAAACTATTGCAGGCTTTGGGGTAGGCTTATATATTTGTGCGGAAGTAATTGAAAGGCATAATGGAAAAATATGGGTAGAAAGTAAATTAGGAAAAGGATCTACATTTTATTTCAGCCTACCTTTTTCCAATGAGCATAACAACACAACATTATGATTGTTAGGTAAATATATTAACCTTAAATTATTCCGTTTGCTAATTGAACATTAACGGCCACCAAGCCGCGAGCTTGCAACTCAATTTCAAAAACTATTTTCGAATTTAAAGTAATCTGATCACGTACATTATCTAATTGAAAATGAATATCCTGTTCGTTTTCATCAACAATGATCCCCTGCCCATTTTCAAAGTCAATCTGGATAACATCTCCTTTCCTATTCGCTACCATTACAGCATTCATTTTTTATAAATAACGGACAATTATAATTAGTTTGCATATAATTAAAAATACACAAATCTATTTTTTGAGTAATTTTGATTTATGTGTGATACAGTTTTTGTTACTAAAACGAATTAATGCAAGCAAATAGGCAATTCCATATGAATAAAAATATCTAACTATATTTTTTTCCACAAAAAACTGTTCTACGACCTGTTACTACAATAAAAAATCTGTTTTGATAAAAAATAAGCCGATCTTATGCACTTTATCAACTGTATTAATTATCCCTACTATGAAAAACCTCACGCCAACTCCGAGCAACACAGAAAAAATTGTCTGATGATCAGAAGAAACCTACCAAAGTTATCTGGCAACCGATTAAGTGTAAATGATGAGATACTAAAGTCAACTATGAGCTCCACTAAATATATTACACTGAACCAGATTACTGCTTGATTGAGTGAACAAAAGCAAATGATGAGTATTCCCTGATTTTTGCATGAATTATCAACTTTATTTAACAGGAAAGTCGTCTTTCCCAGGCATGTGGGGATCTTAACACCATAGGTATTAAGATCCCCAATACATGAAGCAATTCTAATATTGGCAACGTTTTAGTATTTTAACCTCGCAGCGCAATAAGCCAATAAATGGGTTGATTCTTTTGATATTTTCTTTTGACCCAGACGATCTTTAATATTGTTAACCGCATATTCAAGCTTTTCTTCTAAAAGATCGAGCATAGCCATAATATTTTCAGGCGCTACAGTTAATGATAAAATAGGATAATATCTATTTTCAAGATCTTTTCTCTGCGTATTTGTCGCTAAATCCAATGTCCATTCTTCTTTTGCCGAAAAACCATATTCGTACCTGGTGTTATTCAATTCGTATAAAAAAACTTTTGCCTGAACTTTCTGATCGTTATTTGCCATTTTTACCTGTTTTTTTGGCGAAGGGGTCAATTTCTGCTTTTGCCGTTTTGCCTTTTCCCGATTGATAATCTGAGGGTGCCTTTTTACTTACACTGGCCTCTTTCTTTTTGTCTCTACTCATAAAATTAATGTTTACTGTTAGCTAAGACCAATCATCATTGCTTAAACAATTCGGTGGTTGGAATAAGAAATACTCATCTAATAAAATTAGCGGATACTATAATGGTTACATCAGCGAGAGAAAAGAAGTAATTGTATTACCGATATAAACAAATATACATTTATTAAATGGTTAGAACAGTCATAGAAGTCTGGTTATCAGGATATATTTTTTATTTAATTATCAAAAGAACGGTATTGCCAATAAAAAAGGGTCGAAAAATTAATTCCAACCCTTTACATGCTATTATTTAAGCGCTATTTTTGAGATTGTTCAGGCGCTTTCCCAATCAGATCCATGAATTGGTCTAATTTAGGGGTGATGATAATCTGTGTACGTCTGTTTTTTGCTTTTCCACCTGCTGTTGCATTATCAGCAATCGGGTTAAACTCCCCACGTCCACCAGCAGTTAAACGTTTAGGATCAACAGCATACTTGTTCTGCAACACCTGCACTACAGATGAAGCACGTAAAGCACTTAAATCCCAATTGTTACGTATATTCGGCTGAGAAATAGGCACATTATCTGTATTACCTTCTATCAATACGTCATAAGTATCGTAGTCTTTAATGATCTTGGCAATCTTGCTCAAGGTTTCGCCGGCTTTATCTGATACTTCATAACTGCCAGATTTATATAACATATTATCGGCTAAAGAGATATACACCACACCTTTAAGTACCTGTACGTCAACATCACCCAATTCTTCGCGGCTTAATGAACGCGTCAGGTTATTGGTTAGTACCATATTAAGGGAATCGCTTTTATTTTTGGCATTTACCAGTTGTTTGATGTATTTATTAGAACTATTAATTTCATCAACCAGTTTTGAAATATTTACATTCCCTTGGCTGCTGGAATTTAAACATTTGTTCAGTGCTTCCTGTAATGCTGCTACGTTAGCCTTTTCTGATGCAATCTGCTCTTCCAAACTTCTAACCCTGCTCGTACTTCCGCTAAGTTCACGCTGACTATCCTGGTATTTATTGCTAAGTTCCTGATTTCTCTCTCTTAACTTCGAATAGGTATCCTGAAGCTCGGCATATTTTTTATTGCTCACACAACCTGCAGCAAGCGCCAGGGTAAAGAGCATTATGGGAATTGATTTGTATAATTTCATAATATTACTTTATTTATTATTACTGCATCAGCAAATTTCTTGCCGTAATGTTTTAAGTGATTATGAACTGACGTTAAATGATGTTAATTTTTACCGAATCAAAGCTTGCCAATGCCTTATATGTTCTTAATCCTATACTTCCAGACTGATATTGGCTGTCTGATGCCGAAAGTACAGGCCTGGCAGATCCGTCTACAAAAACATCGAATTTGGAACCCTTAGCTACTATCCTTAAGATATACACTTTATTCGTCTCAACAGGGTATTTTTTTGAACCTATTACCGTCCATTTTCGCCCGTCGGCTTTTCCGAACACTATGGTTCCATTAACCTGATCTAAACCTACATAATAGCCCTGGTAAGCATCCGGACCAATGGCAGGTTTAGCCACCCTGAACATTAACCCGGCATCGCCTTTGGTATCGATCTTAACTTCTGCCTCGTAAATAAAATTCCTAAAGTCTGTATCATTGGCTACGTATTTAGACCCGTTTATACCAAAACCACCAGAACCAGGATTGGAAGAAACTTTCATTTTACCATCTTTCCAAAACCAGCCACCGCCATAAAAAACCCAATTGCTGGCCATCCCCTGATCAAAATTCTCAACTAAGGTTCTATTTATCATTTTTGGTTGACCGATTACGGGAAAACAACTTAAACGGATATTTTCAGAACCGTAAGGCACCAATACAATTTCCTCAGGCTTTTCTACAGACGCAATCGGACTATAGGGCACATCAAAAGCAGCCGCCTTATTGTAATCTAAGCCCCATGAGGGAATCTTTTTAGCCAAAACCTTTATTTTAAGCGGTGAATCGGCTGCTATAAAAGGATTTTCCGGCATTTTTGATCTGAACAAACTCGCCTGGTTTAGACCATTTTTATCAATCATTAAGCCATAATTCCATGCCGATTGTGGATGGATTTCATAATCGGTAAAGCCTGCAACAGCATGCGTTTTTGTCACCCTGTTTTCGGCCTTAATTTCTAAGGCATAAACAATCGGGCCACGCTCCACACTTACAGAATTATTGACCTGTTTGCTGGTAATGATTTCCATTGGAAAGTTAAGTTCCAATTGATCTTTATTTTCCCATTTCCGTTTTATGGTAAACATTTCTCCAGCGTTTACTCCCCCTAAGATAACACCGTTCAACTTAATGCTTGGCTTAACACTCCAGGCCGGTATTCTTAAAATCAATGGAAAAAACTCAGGATCGACAAGCCCTACTTTTAGTCTGATCTGCTCTTCAAAGGGATAATTGGTTTCTTCTGTAATTTTTATCTTTCTGTTTCCGGCAACCATCGTTTCTATTTCCATAGGGCCATAAGTAATGAATGCCAAACCGTTCTCTGGTGTGGCCACAACACTATTTTTCACATAATATGGCCATCCCATGTGCATGTTATAGCGACAGCAACCAAAGCCCGAGTATGGGCTGGAAACAATTCCGGAGGCATAATCCTGATTAAAGCCGTGTTCACCATATATACTCTGTACCTGGTTGGGTAAGGTGTAATAAGAATGGTTTTTAAAATCACGGCTAAACTGAGCAGGTAAAGCATTAAAAGCAACTTTTTCCAGCTGATCTCCAACTTTCACCTCATGAACAACCCTGGCAGCCGTTTCTAAACTCTGCATCCATTCTACCACCGTACAGGTTTCTACACCTTCTATGCTACTGTTACCGGCAAGAAATTCTGTTCCAGAACCTAAACCTTCTGGCTGGCCGTGGTCGTGCATAATGTGGCTGATGCCCTTCGTAAATGCCTGAAGGTTACCGGGCGAATCTTGAAGCTGGGCGTAAACTACGGGAAATTTTAAAGCCTGCGCCACATTAACCATATGTTTTGGCTGAAAATCGTCACCAAAAAAGTAAAATCCGTTGTTGGTGTAAATATCGATCCACGGATAGGCCTGTTGTTTTAACTTTTCTAGAAGCTTTAACAAATAATTTTCACCGGTTTTATTGTAAAGCCAAATGGCAATTTCCATGTTATCACCTGCTCTTGCTTTAGCCCACTCACTTAAAGGATTGGCATCGAGGTGATCCAGTTCATATTGAAAGTACTTTGAAAGAAAAGGAATAACCCTTTTATCATTGGTGGCCTCATAATAACTTTGCAATGCATACATCATTGGCATACGTGGCCACCAGTCTTTCATTTTAGGAGGACCAAATAATCCATTAGCCTGCTGGTTATTCAACGTCCAATCGATATACTTCTGCGCTTTCGCTTTTAGCATGGGATCATCTAAAGTATAGGCCAGCGCAACCAGGCCTTTAACGTAATAAGGTACGCGCTCCCAGCTGCTACCCTCCCCGCCTAACCAATCAGTATTTTTGCCCAGATTGTCTTTTTCCGGATACAACTCTTCGGCCATGCCTGTTGCCCCATCTCTTTGCTGCTCCAGCTGCTTTAACAACCAACCCTTAGCCTTGATACTGCCTAAGGGCAATTGCACATAAACCTGCTGTTTTAATGGTGCTTTATTAAATTCAGTTAAGCTTTGTGCCCTTGTGTATTTAATTGATAAACCGGCCAGCAGTACACATAACGGGAATATTATTTTAGTCATAAAAGGTATATTGGTTAGAAATTTATAAGGTAAAACTAACAAATCTGCACAACTAATAAAACGATTTAGTATAAAATATCACGAACCGCATATCGCAGGTAATCCGATAAATTAACCCCGACAACTTATACGAGATAAATTGTTGGGGTTATTTAAAAACGTTTTTTTTAATCTATTTTTTGCCAAAGGTAATCCCAGGCCAGGCATCTGTTCTAAATGGCGATGCGGGTAAACCATCATTACTCACCAGGTTACATACGGGATTGTTTCCCCATGCAAAACGAACGGCAACGGGATTTGCTACCTGATCATTACTGACGATAATCTGGTTCCCTTTAATACTTGCTTTGGCCCAGTAAAATTTCTGATCTGCGCCAGCAATTGCAAAACCAGTTGGCGCTGCTCCATCTGCTGTTTTTAATCCATTTTGGCTATTGCCAAACGATAATATGATTTGTTTTCCTTCAATTTTATTTGACTGGTAAATAGGGCCAGAATAATTTATTTTTTGTCCGTATGTTTTAGCCAGGGCAATTAAAGCCAGCCTCCTGCCTACCTCCTGTTTATTTTTAGGGTGGATATCTTTTGCGTCGCCGATATCAATAATCGTGGCCATGCCTGTATTTGGCAAAGCCAGTGTTTTTTGCTGCGCCTCTCTTAACTCGGCCCATGCAGAAGCCGTTGGCTTTTGATCAATCTGCATATAATTGGCCAGCTGTACGAAATAGAAAGGAAAATCGCCCTGTCCCCATTTCTGTCTCCAATCTTTAATCATCGTCGGAAATAACGTGCGGTATTGGTAAGCTCTATCGGCGTTCGATTCGCCCTGATACCAGATCGCTCCTTTAATGGAAAATTGGAGGTAAGGATGGATCATGGCGTTATACAAAACAGTTGGTCGGTTAGGACCATTCTCTTCATATGGCTTCGGCTCAATATTTTTAAAGTTCAAACCTATTTTATATTTCCATTCGCCGGCCAACGAAATCTTCTCCGTTCCATTTGTTAAATTTAAGTCCTTGGCATTACCATATAATCCGCCACCGCCGCCACTATCAAAAACCCTCACTGTAATGATGTTTTCACCAGCTCTGAGCAAATCAGCAGGTATAGCATAAGTTCTTTCAACGTTATATCCTGCAGTTTCGCCAATTTTCACACCGTTAATAAAGGTAACATCGTTATCATCAACAGTGCCCAAATTAAGTTTTGCTCCTTTTGTTTTCCAGTTTTCGGGGAGGGTAACCTTTTTTGTAAACCATACTACTCCATCGAAATCTTTAAGTGCGGCATCTTCCCATAAGGTTGGCAACGTCATGTTTTTCCAGCTATCACTCTCTGGTAATGCCCATTTCATCGTCCCATTTTGATTACCTGAATCTTTATCAGTAGTGATTTTCACCCATTTCAACAATTTATCTTCGTAAGAAGTTGACGATGTGTTTTTAGCCATTTTCTGTATCTGATCAACTGCTGCCGAAAAATCTGACATCTTTTTTAACGATTCCGCACTCGTCCAGGCCTCTGCCACTGTTCCTCCCCATGAAGTATGGATCAGGCCGATTGGAATTTTAGTTTTTTGATACACTTCGCGGGCGAAAAAGTATGCGGTAGAAGAAAATCCGGTAATATATTTGGGGCTACATTCCTGCCAGCCGCCAAAAGCCACTTTAGCGTCGTTAAGCGGAAAATTACTGGTAACATGTTCTGCCTGCAGTAAACGGATGTTGGGATAGTTTGCTGCTGCAATTTCTTTTTCGCCATTGAGGATTTTGCCCCAACCTGCCAGCGGCATTTCCATGTTCGATTGTCCGGAGCAGATCCACACATCGCCAATTAATACATTATTGAGTACCAATAACTCTCCATCTGATATGGTGATGGTATATGGGCCACCATAACCTGGTGTTGCCACTTTAAGTTTCCAATTTCCATTGGAATCGGCAATAGCGCCATAATTAATTTTGTTCCATGATACCATTACTTTAACGGCTTTACCTGCATCTGCTTTGCCCCAAATTGCGGCATTTGTTTTCTGCTGTAAAACCATATTATCACTAAAAACCGAAGGCAATGATATTTTTGCTTGTGTAAATGGTGATATGAAAAGTAGTGATGAAATGATGATTAGGATGCTTAGCTTGCGGTTGCTCATATTTTGAACTGTTTTTTGGTCATTAGAAAGCTAATGTACGTTTTATCTAAGTTAACATCAATATTTTTAGTCACTCTTCACCAAAAAGTTATCATAAAATTGGGCAATTTAGGTAAAATTTAGTTTGGGTAAGCGCATCATTTTACCTATTTTGCAAGCCTAAAAGAACAATGTAGCTTTTAATAGTAAAGCCTTAAGTGTTCCCTAAAATAAAATATTAATGGTTAAGATTTTCATAGGTGGCCTTCCTGACAATATCCAAGAAATGGATTTGGCAATTTGGGTTAGCCTTCATGGTAGGGTTGAAACAATTAAAGTAGTTCGTGACAGGGCTACGGGAAAATGTAAAGGCTATGCATTTCTGGAAATTTACAGTCTTCCTGACGCCAAAAATATCGTATCTACCTTAAATGGAGAAACTTTTAAAGGTAATGTAATTACAGTTAAAATATCTGAGGATGAAAGTGGTGCTAAAACACCAAAGCCAAAAACAAATCCAAACTCAAACCCAAACCCAAATTTTAAGAGTAAAAGACCCAGGTTACAACGTTAATGATCTCGTTGTCTATTTTATATCTATTCCAATAAAACTTCAAAAGCTTTTTAAACAGGAAGCGAAAAATATAACGATCAAATCATTAGCTTCAACCGGGCAGACTTAGAGGAAAGATCCTGATCAATTTAGCAGGAGATTTACCAGAACAAGATGTCCTGATAAGTGGATAAACCTTGACAATCTTAAGGCATTGCGCACATTAAAATTGTCAAGGTCAATAACTAATTGCTACCAGTATACGCTATACAGCGCAACCAATAGCCCGATAATGATTAAAGCACCAACCGCAAAACCCCGGCTTGTTTTAAACATTTTAGCATCAATGGCCAATCCTTTAGCTTCGGCCTTAGCTTTATTGCTTACCAAGCTAATGATCACCATACCGGTGATACAGAATACAAATACAAAGCCCATCCGGTCTAAAAACGGAATTTCGTATACACCATCTGCGTTTTTGACAGAAAAACCCATTCCAGCTAACCAGGACAGATCGGTTACTATTGGTAAGAATTTAAGTAAAACTGATAAACCGAAACCACCTATTGTAGCAAATAATGCGGCTGCTGATGTAGTCCTTTTCCAAAAGAAGCCCAAAATAAACATGGCAAAAATACCCGGGGATACAAACCCGGTATATTCCTGGATATATTCAAAACCACCTTTCTTATCTATCCCCAAATGAGGCGCAATCAATACACCGAGAATCATGGCTACAATGATAGAAATCTTGCCTGTTGTAACTAAATTTTTCTCAGAGGCATCTGTTTTTAATACTTTTTTGTAGATATCTAAAGTAAAAATGGTGGCAATACTATTTGCTTTTCCTGCCAGTGAGGCTACAACCGCAGCAGTTAGCGCAGCAAAAGAAAGTCCTTTTAATCCCGCAGGTAACAAGTTCAGCAATACCGGATAAGCACGATCAGGCACAACAGAACCACCTTGAATCATTTCAGATTGGAACACGCCATCTTTATATAGCACATAGGCGGCTATACCAGGCAATACCACAATGATAGGCATAAGCAATTTTAAGAAAGCAGCAAAAAGAAGACCGCCGCGGGCAGTTTCTAAATTGGCACCCAATGCACGCTGTGTGATGTACTGGTTGCAGCCCCAATAATTCAGGTTTACGATCCACATACCGCCAATCAATACACTTAACCCTGGCAAGTTGATGTAATTTTCGTTATCTGGCTTAAAAATCATGTGAAAATGCTCAGAAGCCTTAGTCGTCATTAAGCTATAACCTTCAAATACGCCGCTTGTACCATAATGTGTGGAAACCAGGTTCAATGCCAGATACGTTGTTGCCAAACCACCTAAAATCAGGAAAAATACCTGAATTACATCCGTATAACCGATTACTTTCATCCCGCCGAGGGTAATGATGATAGCAAAAACGGCAATGGCATACATACAGAACCTAAGGTCGAAACCAGAAATACTGCTTACGGCCAGGGCGCCCAGGTAGAGAATAGAAGTTAAGTTTACCACCACATACAGCAATAACCAGAAAACAGCCATAATCATCGCAACGGTACCATTATAACGTTGGTGCAAAAACTGCGGCATGGTGGCTATCTTATTTTTTAAATAAACCGGTATAAAAAATACAGCTACAACCACCAAGGTTAGCGCACCCATCCATTCGTAGGTGGCGATGGCCAATCCCATTTTAAAACCTGAGCCACTCATCCCGATAAACTGCTCTGCAGAAATGTTCGATGCAATTAAGGAAGCGCCAATTGCCCACCAGGTTAAAGAACCTTCAGCAAGAAAATAATCTTTAGAACCGGTAGATTCTGACTTTTTCTTGTTGTAAATATAAAGCCCGTAAGCAGCCACAATAACGAAGTAAATTGCAAAGACAATGTAATCCTTCGTATCTAATAAATTGTTTTTCATTGATTTATTGGGTTAATATCCCAGTTGGGTTATTTAGTTTTTAATTGAATAAACTGGTTCCATTATCGGTTTGAACAATATAAGCATCCAGCTTGAGGCCGAATTGCAATAAATATTTAGAAGACAGTTCTTCGATCAAATCTGCTATTTTCTCTTCTTTAACGATATTAATGGTACAACCACCAAAGCCACCGCCCATCATTCTGGCACCTAACACTTCATCCAGCGGTTTAACCTCTTCCACTAAAAAATCCAATTCCTTGCAGCTTACTTCATAATCTTTGCTTAAACCTTCGTGAGTTTCGAACATCAGATGCCCCAAACCGTGCAGATTGCCATTTACAAGTTGCTCAGCCGCGGTAAGTAAACGCCCGATTTCTTTAACTACAAAACTGCATTTTGTAAACACTTCCTCATCTTTTGGCTTAACATGTGCTTCCAGCATTTCAAGAGTTACGTCCCGCAACGTATTTACGTTAGGGTAATGCTCTTTTATCCAGGCTACACCTTGCTCGCATTGTGCCCTTCTTTTGTTGTAGGCTGAATCGGCAAGCGCATGTTTTACATTGGTATTTAAAAGTAAAAGTTTATAACCATCTAACTTCAGCGGAATATAGCTGTGTTGCATTGACCGGCAATCGAGCATGATGGCCTGATCTTTTTGGCCAAATACAGAGGCAAATTGATCCATAATACCACAGTTAACACCAGCAAAAGTCTGTTCGGCTTTTTGTGCAACCAAAGCGATATCCAGTTTTGGAACCTCAAGCGAAAAAAGCTGATCGAGCGCAAAACCTGTTGCACACTCCACAGCTGCTGATGACGATAAGCCTGCACCCAACGGTACATCACCATCAATATAAAAATTAAAACCTCCTAAAGCATACCCTCTTTCTTTTAGCTGATCGGCTACACCTAAAATATAGTTTGCCCAGCTATTTTCTGATTTCTGTAAATTCTTTATGGATGATATATCAAACTGCTGGTAACTTTCTGAAAATAAATGAATTTCGTCATCCTCTCGTTTCGATATGGCAACATAGATAGCCTTATCAATAGCAGCAGGCATTACAAAACCACCATTATAATCGGTATGTTCGCCAATAATGTTAATCCTTCCCGGCGAGCGAACCAAAATGGGTTCGGCATTGAAAAGTCTTTTAAATGTACTTCTTAAATCTTGTGCATTCATTTATTAAAATTTTAATCTTCAGCCTTGCTGGTTTTATAGTGTATAGTAGACATTTCTTTAAGCCGGTTTGCTGCAAACTCTGGCGTAATATCGCGCTGAGGGTTGGCAAGCATCTCATAACCTACCATAAATTTTTTAACCGATGCTGAGCGCAACAAAGGCGGATAAAAATGCATATGCCAATGCCATTCCGGATAATCTCCATAATTTACAGGCGCCTGGTGCATACCTGCCGAGTAAGGGAAAGAAGTTTCGAAAAGGTTATCGTATTTGGTTGTAAGGATCTTAATGGCCTCGGCTAACGATTTCTTTTCTGCAGCAGAGAAAAGTTTAATGCTTCCTACATGCCTTTTGCTGATGATCATGGTTTCATAAGGCCATACTGCCCAGAAAGGCACCAATACTGCAAAATGATCATTCTCAAATATGATGCGTTCGTTTTTCTTTTGCTCTAGCTTTAAATAATCAGCAAGTAAACTTCTTCTATGGATGGCATAGTAAGTTTTCTGACGATCGGTTTCCTTGGCAATTTCCATCGGCACATCACCCAGCGACCAGATCTGACCATGGGGATGTGGATTACTACAGCCCATTATTTCGCCCTTATTTTCAAAAATCTGAATGTATTTAATCCACTCGTTGCCAGCCAGACTGTTAAACTCCTGCTGCCAAACATTAACTACAGCGGTTATGGCTTCTACACTCATTTCGGGAAGAGTTAAATTATGCTTAGGGCTAAAGCTGATTACCCTGCAAAGCCCGCGTTGGTTTTTGGCTACCAACAAATCGTCTTCGTTCATCTTTCCGGCTGGTGTATCTTCCAGCAGAGCTGCAAAATCATTGTTAAAAACAAAGCTATCTGTATAGGATGGGTTGCTATCTCCGTCTGCCCTTCCGTTTCCAGGGCATAAATAACATTTTGGATCATATTCCGGGCGGTTATCTGGGGTAATGTCTTCAACTTTACCTTGCCATGGCCTTTTAGTGCGATGCGGTGATACCAGAACCCACTCACCGGTTAATATGTTGAGCCGGGTATGCGGATTATTGTCAAGTTCGAATGTTTGGTTCATTTTATATTTTCAACTGGTTAGAAAAAAGAAGGCCACATAGCCTTCTTATCCAAGGCGCCAAATTATAAAATTATTATTAATTGTCAAAAAGACAATTAATAATAATTTTTATTTTCGTAAAAATTTGAACATATTAAGCCCTTTAAACCTTAATAAAAAATGATTGAATATTCCAGGCAGCCACATTATCTTGTAGCTGTTGATTGCATCGTGTTTGGATTTGATGGCGAACACCTTAAGATTTTGTTGGTAAAACGTGGCCTAGAACCCGAGATCAACAAGTGGAGTTTGATGGGTGGTTTCGTGGGGCCTAGTGAAAGTCCGGACGATGCAGCAAACCGGGTACTTAAAAAAATGACAGGTTTAGAAGGTGTTTACCTGGAGCAGATGCAGATTTACGGGGAACCTCATCGTGACCCGATTGAAAGAACACTTTCTGTCGGCTATTTTGCCCTTATTGACATCCACAAATATGAGGCGCAATTAAACGACGATTATGAGGCCGAATGGTTTTTGATCAACGATAGGCCCAAACTTATTTTCGACCATAACCAAATGGTTGCTGATGCCCGTAAAAAATTAAGGTACAAAGCGGCCTTACACCCTATACTGTTCGAAATGCTGCCTAAAAAATTCACCATTCCACAGCTGCACATCCTTTTTGAAGAAGTAAATGATACTAAAATAGATACGAGGAATTTCAGCCGGAAAATTACTTCTACGGGATTATTGATCAAGCTGGCAGAGAAAGATAGAACGGGTTCCAAAAAAGGCGCATTCTATTTCAAGTTAGATAAGAAAAAGTATGCCGCCAATGCACAGGCCTTTTTAAGCCTGGTACCAAACTTAAAGGTGTAGCTTATTTTTGCATTTTGTAATGCCTATTATCAGGGCGATAAAACAAAAACCAGCCCTTATTCCTTTGCTTAGGTAAATTATACCTTAAATATGGCAAAGCACAGAAAACGACCTTTCCAGCCAATAGAAAACTATGGCGTTATCGGCAACCTTAAAACTATAGCGCTGGTGTCACTAAATGGCTCAATAGATTTTTTGTGCGCACCAAAATTCGATTCTCCCACCGTTTTTGCCTCGATGCTCGATTCGGAAAAAGGAGGTTATTTCTCGGTTGAACCACAGCTTGAAAACTCTACCAGCAAACAACTTTATTTACCGGGAACAGCGGTGCTGCTTACCCGTTTTTTCGCCGAACAAGGCATTGCAGAGCTTAGCGATTACATGCCGGTATCAAAGGAAACTGATTTTCCCAGCGCTATTGTACGGCAGATCAAATCCATCAGGGGCAATATAACTTTTAAGGTTTTCTGTGTACCGGCTTTCGGCTACATGAAAAGTGAGCATACGGTTTGGCATGAAAATGATGAACTGGTATTTTTTTCCGAAACTGAAAAACTAACCTTAAAACTAAAATCGGATGTGCCGTTACATATCAAAAAAGGAACTGGCTATGCTGAATTTACCCTAAAGGAATCGGAAACGGCGCACATCATTATGGAAATTATTCAGGATGATAAAGTTGCCGCTGATTTAGCCCATTATAAAGCACATGGTTATCGCAAAACCGTAGATTACTGGCGTGAATGGATCAGTCAAACCACCTATCAAGGCCGTTATGATGAAATTATAAAAAGATCGGCAATTACACTGAAGTTGCTTACATCGGCAGAATTTGGTTCGGTAGTGGCCGCACCTACTTTTGGACTGCCTGAGACGATTGGTGGAAACCGTAACTGGGATTATCGTTTTACCTGGATCAGGGATGCCGCTTTTACCATGTATGCATTTTTAAGGCTGGGCTTTTTTGATGAGGCTACCGCGTTTATAGACTGGATATTTAACCTTTGTCAGAAAATAGACCTGCAACTGGTATATCAGATTGATGGCAATACGAAAATAAAAGAAATAGAAGCCGATCAGTTTGAAGGTTACCGCTCGTCGAAGCCCGTACGCATTGGCAATGAAGCAGCCAGTCAGTTACAGATTGATATTTATGGAGAACTGATTGATACGGTTTACATTTACAATAAATCACATAAACCAATTACCTACGAATTCTGGAAATTGATCGAAAAACAGGTTCAGTGCGTAATCAAGCAATGGAAAAAACCTGATCACGGCATCTGGGAAATCAGAAATGAGAAAAAAGAGTTCCTTCACACCCGTTTAATGTGCTGGGTAGCAATGGATAGGGCAATTAAAATTGCCGAAAACCGATCGTTTCCCTACCCGGAGCAGGAATGGCACGGTATCCGCAGCGAAATTTATAAAGATATTTATCATAATTTCTGGAATGAAAAGTTAGGGGCATGGGTTCAGTATAAAGGTGCTACCCACGTAGATGCCAGTGCCTTATTGATGCCGTTAACACATTTCATTTCACCGTTGGAACCACGCTGGCTTTCGACCATGAAAGCAATTGATAAAGAATTACTGCTGGATGTATTGGTTTACCGATATAAAAATGGCATGACTAAAATAGACGGACTACAGGGCGAAGAAGGCACTTTTAACATGTGTTCTTTCTGGTTTATTGAAGCATTGGCCAAAAGTGGAGAACTGGAACGTGCGGTTGAAAATTTTGAAAAGATGATCGGTTATTCCAACCATCTTTTCCTCTTTAGCGAAGAATTGGGGCAAAAAGGCGAACACCTGGGTAATTTTCCACAGGCCTTTACACACCTGGCTTTAATCAGCGCAGCTGTAGAACTTAATAAACAACTGAGCCGCAAAACGGGTTAGCCTATTGCTCTTCGTAATGATAGGTCAATCCACCATCGACATAATAAGTTGATCCGGTTACGTAAGCGGCATCATCAGAAGCAAGGAAAGCAACCACGGCTGCCACTTCCTCTGGTTTACCCATTCGTTTTAATGGAATATTTTGAAGCACTTTTTCCAGTTGTTCTTTATTGTCTAATAAATCCCGGTTAATTGGTGTTGCAACCGCGCCGGGCGCCACATTATTGATCCTGATGTTAAACTGTGCTAATTCTGAAGCAAGATTTCTGGTGAGCATCATTAAAGCACCTTTACTGGCACAATAGGCAGCAAAATTTGGAAATGCGATTTCTTCATGTACAGAACTCATGTTGATTACCGTTCCTGGTAATTTGTTTTTTCTACAGTAGTTTACAAATGACTGGATGCCAAAAAAAACACCTTTTAAATTTGTATTCATGATCAGATCATAATCCTCTTCTGTAACCTCCCAAAAACAGGCATTTTTTTCTACGCCCGCGTTATTGACCAAAATATCTAAATGGCCAAATACCTCTACAGCATCGTTGATCAACTTGATGGCTGCATTTGCTTTACTTAAATCAGCTTCTAAAAAAATTACCCTTCTGCCTAAATCCTTTATATCTGCAATAAGCTTCTCACCCCTTTCATCAAACTTATGTCCGTTCAATATAATATCACAGCCATCTTTGGCCAATCTTAAGGCACATGCAGCGCCAATTCCCTGGCTGCTTCCGGTAATCAAAGCGATTTTGTTTTTAAAACGGTCCATAATAACAGGTTATAATAAATAAAGGAATTAGCGATAAATATGTTTGCGTAAAATGGAAGTAAATTAATATGATTAACAGATGAAATATAAGCTCTTTGAAAAAACATCGTTTTAGCTATAATCATTTATTAGTATGTTTGGGCAACAAACACACAATAAACATAAATTAATCTTAAAACATGAACATTACCAAAAACCTTTTATTTACCACGCTTTTGGCGTTGTTTACGCTTACTATGTATTCTTGTAAAACGAAGAAACTGGCTGCAAAGCCTGCTCCGAAACCCGTTGAAAAAGCAGCGCCACCAGTGGAAGCGGAAAAACCAGCGCCTGCTCCCGAGAAAGAAGAAACTCCGGAACCGGTTGAAAAACCAAATTTTAACTTAGATAACATTCAATTCGAGTTTAACTCATTCGTACTTAAAACATCATCATTCCCTATTTTGGATAAAGCGGTTACAGAGATGAAAAAATCGCCGGACACGAAATTTATCCTCAATGGCTATTCATCTGCTGAAGGGACGCCCGAACATAACATGCAACTTTCTGTAGACCGTGCAAACGCCGTAAAATCGTACTTTATAAATGCTGGTTTAAATGGAAATAACTTTACTGTTGTTGGCCATGGCGAAAAAAATCCCATCAGCAGCAATAACAGCGAAGAAGGCAGGATACTGAACAGAAGAACTGAAATAAAGGTTCAGAAATAGTTATTAAACATCAAATAGAAAAGGGCCATGGAAACTTAACCATGGCCCTTTTCTATTTACAGGCAGTCATTTTCACGAACTTTTTTCTGATTATTGCCCGGAGAGTTAAGCATGGTGTCTCTATGGATTTCCTAACTTATAAGTTATATTAATTAGATAATCAAAGCGAGTCAGAGACTCTTTTCCATTCTTTAATCCGTAGTGCCCTTTGGAACACTACGGACAGGAAAACCAGGTAATAAAGACCCTGAAACGAGTTCAGGGTGGCGACGATAGCATGGTCCGGAGATTCTTTTTCTATTCATTAATCTGTGCTTGCTTTTCGATACACTACTGTTTAATGAATTTTATAGGTGCCTAATCCACATTAATTTTTTTAAGCGTGTTTAAAATCGGCTGATCAATCGCCTTTAAAGTATTTTGATCTGGTTTAAGCAGTTCGAGAACAGAAATTTCATTTTTGCCTTTTTTCAACCATTCCTGTGGGACATAAAGTGTTTGTTGCGGACCAATTGCCCAGTACTTTCCTAAGTTGTGGCCGTTAACCCAAACCACTCCTTTGCCCCAATCGGTCATATCTAAATAAGTATCGGCTACCGTTGAAATCTGAAAAGATCCTTTTTGTAATGTTGGACCATATCCGTTTGCTTTTGATTGACGGTTTGCGGCTACCCGGTCGTTGCTAAAAGGAAAACCATACATAGCCCAGCCTTTAATCTCAGTACCTTCGAAAGTTACCTGCTCTGTAATTCCTTTTTTATTTTCAAGCAGATATTTCCCGAAATTTATACGACCCATATTCTCCACAAAAATATCAAGTTGTACCTCTCCCGCTGGAAGATCTAACGATAAGGTATTCTGATTTAGCCTGCGGTCTAAAATACCCACTCTTTTTTGATTAATAAAAACGAGTGCATAATCTCGCAACTGTTTAAGCTGCAACTCACCTTTTCTACCCCCTTTAATGGTAGTACGATACAATACATAACCATAATCCTGACTCAGATCTTCGAAAGTTAAAGGGGTGTTATTTTTTACAGCTTTAGGCAGCGCGTTAAATAACGCTACTTTAGTCTCCAATTTAAATGGTGCAATGGCCATGCTAGGTTTTGCCGTTGGAACCGGAGGTAAACTTTGTCCTGCGGGAAGGTGTTTCTCGATCACACTTCTAAACGCCTTAAATTTTTCGGTTACATTTCCCGCTTCATTTAAAGGTGCATCGTAATCATAACTGCTGATTTGTGGCTCATAAGGTGAGGTATCTTTATAATTGGCACCATTCATAAAATCCCGGGTGGTACCTCCGTGAAACATGTACATATTGATCGAAATACCTGCTGCTAAAACAGAATCTAACTTTTGGGTATATTGTTCAGCCGGAACGGTATGATGAGGAGTTCCCCACCAATCGAACCATGCAGGATACCATTCAGCAATAAAATACGGGCCTTTGCCACCGTGATTTTCATTTACCAGCTGTCTGATTTTAGACGGATTATCGATTCCGTTCAGTGCAGGCAGTAATCCATCTAAATGTCCATCCTTTACATCTGCAGCAGGATCGCAGGTGTAAAGTAAGCCATCAAAGCCTGCTTCTATAAACATTTTCCTGTTGATATCTAAATAGTTTTTATCGGCAGCATAAGAACCATATTCATTCTCTACCTGTACCATGATGATGTTACCGCCGTGGTTAATTTGCAATGGTGCCAATTGTTTACCTACTTCAATAATATACTTTTTATATTCATCTAGATATTGTTTTTCAGTACTTCTTACCACAAGACCTTTTTCAGTTTGCAACCAATAAGGGTAGCCACCAAACTCCCATTCTGCACATACGTAAGGACTTGGTCTTAAAATAACCCATAAACCTTCCTGTTGCGCAATTTTCACAAATTCTGCAATATTGTTGTTGCCTGAAAAATCAAACTTGCCTTTTTGTGGTTCGTGCAAATTCCAGAACACATAGGTTCCAATGGTATTTAAGCCCATGGCTTTGGCCATTTTCATACGTGCCCGCCATGCTTCTTTCGGCACACGAGGGTAGTGCATCTCACCAGATATAATCTGAAAAGGTTTTCCATCCAATAAAAACTCTTTTTCTCCCAGCTTAAACGTATGTTTAGCTTGCTGCGCAAAAGCCGATAAGGAGCAACATAGCGCCACCAGCCATAGTAATTTTGCTTTCATTTTTTTGTTAAAGTTTGTTTAGAGATGACCGGAATTTTAGGCAAAAAAGTTCTATTTTACACATTTCTGTGCAATCCGGTCATCTGGTTTATATAAAAAATTTGTTTTTTTACTTTTTAAACACGCTCAGATCCCACTCATCCGCCCAGTTTATCGAGATCTTATCATTTTCAAATTTAACCGGCAACCATAAATAACGCCCGTCAATTGCATTTTTGGGTGCCCATTTATCTGCCATCAAAATAAATTCTCCCTTTTTTCCCGGTACCGGTAATACGTGTGTACTCTGTCCGCCAAAGGTTATATTAGCGCCTTCTCCCTGGCAAGGGTTTCCCATATAATTCCAGGGTCCCCAGATACTGCTCGCTTTGAACCATCTCGCTGCATTTGGTGCCCAACCTGTACAGCCTGAACCAATCATATAATAAGTTCCGTTTTTCTTGAATAATGCTGGTGCTTCAGTTTGATGGCCAACATAAATTCTGATAAATTTTCCGGTATGCCCCAAATAATCGGGCGTTAACTCAGCTAAGTGCAATGTCAGATTCTCTTCAGAAGAAAATACATGATAAGCCTTTCCATCATCGTCCACGAAAACAGTCATATCCCTTGCCATCTGTCCGCCAGGAAAATCCCTGCAGAAAAAGCCATCGCTTTCATTGGCTGGTTGCTGGCAGTTTACCATATCTTTTACATCTGTGCCTGCTGCATAAAAAGGCATTTTTCCAGGATTTGGACGGTAACTCTTGATAAACGTATATGGTCCGGTCGGACGATCAGCTACAGCTACGCCAGATCTGGCTGCTGCATAACCTTTACCTAAAAGCTCTAAATGAAACCACATCACAAACTTTTTGGTTTTCTTGTTGTACACCACTTTCGGTCGTTCGAGAATACAGCCTTTGGCAATATCACTCGTTAAATCGTTAGAAACCGGCAGTGCTATACCTTCATCTTTCCAGTTGTACAAATCTTTTGATGAATAGCAATGTACGCCTACCTGTGCCGTATTTCCAATTTCTCCTTCGATTTTATGCTCCCCAAACCAGTAGTAAACACCTTTATACGCTACAATTCCACCGCCATGGGCATTGATATGTACGCCTTTGTCATCTTTCCAAATTTTACCAGGAGTAAAAGAGGTATAGGTTTGCTGCGCAGAAACATAACCGCTTAATCCCAAACTGAGGGCGATAAATCCTATAACAAAACTGATTTTCTTATTCATTACTTTATAAACTAATTTTTAACATTCTAAAAAAGGTGTTTCCCCTTATCAATTTCAATTGTGTATCAAATTTTTATCTATTTTAAACTTGCACTATGATCATTCTCGAAATTCTCGCCGCTCCATATCTTTTGCGCGCTCCATTTCTCTGCCGGATTCGCCCAAAAGGGATCCGAGGCCGGTAAACCTAAAGGCAAAAAGATATTTGATGCGATATACGGACTGCCCTGATTGTTATAAAAATCACCGAGATTGGGTTGATCGCCGTACAAACCTATGGTTAACCAGCCATTTTTATAGGTTGAAGGGCTTTCCAAAGTTTTTCTGATTACAGCTGTTAGCGCACAACGTACCTGCGCCGGACTTAACTGTTTAGGCAAGGCTTTACGCCAGGCCATATCAGCAAGGTGGTGAAATGCAGCTCCCCTGTAAATGATGGAGCGACCAGTAGCCGGATAAGTACCGTCGGCATTAATTAATCTTTCCTGAATGATGGCATAGCGCTCATTGCGCTTTTTAACTTTTTCGAACATGTCTTTATAACTGTTCGTTTTGGTCCCGATGATATTGGCCAACATAGCCAGATACGGATGGATAACATAACTATTGTAATAATCGAAGGCGAATGAGGTCCCGTCGGTATACATGCCATCGCCAGTATACCATTGTTCCATTTGCTGCAGCGCGTAATCAACACGCATAGGATCCCAATTGTATCCAAATCTGGCTAAAAAAGCCTCATTCAACGCTGAAAACAGCAGCCAGTTTGAAAAAACAGGTTTAAATCTTCTGGTGGTTACAATAGATTGCATCATCAGTTCCTGATTTTTCTTGTCCAGGTTTTCCCATAACCAAGGCGCACGAACCAAAGCAAGCGCTATGTAAGAAGCATCTACCAATTGCTGCCCGCCAATATCAAAGTTCATGAAATCTCTGGCATTAGAATCCAATGCATTTTTCAAGCCTTTAATGGCCCACTCCCGGTATTGCTTCCTTAAAGCCACCTCTTCTACTGAGCCTCCCTCTAACTGCAACCATGGTGCGATACCGCTTAAAACCCTACCTAAAACCTCCACATATTGTACTTTAATGCGGTGGTCTCTATTATCAATATGGACTGACGTAACTTTAGGCATGGCGATTCTCAAACTATCTTCAGCCAGATTATATAAAACGGGTCTCACCATCCTATCCATCTGTTGCAACCAAAATTGTCTATCCGTTAATGCCGTGCCCTTATTATTTCTGGTTTTTTTCTGGGCAAAAACAGTGTCACCAGCCCAAATCATTATTAAAGCAATAATTAAAATATTCTTAATTCTCATTTTTAGCAATAAAATTTATTGTTTGTTTGATAAATAGCGGTACATTTCACTACCGGCCAACAAAAATGCCCCTACGCCAAAATTTGCCGTAGAATTTAAATCAACCACCTGACCGGGGATAGCCTTTTCTCCTATTGGCTGTACATAACCCACTTTTCCATCAGGTTGCAATGCGGTTTTAGTTAAATATGACCAGGCTTTCTGCGCAACAGGTAAATAGGTTTTCTCTTTTAAATACCCATTATTTATGCCCCACAATAAACCATAGGTAAAAAATGCGGTGCCACTGGTTTCGGGTCCTGGCGCATGTAATGGATCGAGGATACTTCTTGTCCAATAGCCGCTTGTTTGCTGGCTTTTGGCAATTGCCTTTGCCATACTCCGGTATTTGGTTAGGTATTCATTCCGATGCGGATCTGTAAGCGGCAAGTCTTTCAGCACTTTTGCCAAACCTGCAAATACCCAACCATCTCCTCTTGCCCAAAAGTCTTTTTTACCATTGACAGTTTTATGTTTGGGATAAACATATTTGGCATCGCGATAATAAAGCTTTTCCTTCTTATCATACATAATGCTGTTGGCATACATAAAATATTCATACAGTTTATCCAGGTATTTTTGATCACCGGTTACCTTGTAAAGTTTAGTCATCACCGGCATTACCATGTACAAACCATCTGCCCACCACCAATAATCTTTGTTGGGCGTACCCATTTCATATTCCATCACCTCTTTTGCCCGTGCAATTTTATATTCCTGGGGTTTTAAGCGGTATAAATCAATATAAGTTTGAAAACAGATCTGCCAGTCGCCAAATAATACATACTCATCTGTTTCGCCATATTTATATTTCCAATTGGACTTATCTGTCGATTTTGCGCCCATCCATTTGTTGTACACAGCCCAATCTTCCGAATATTTTTGATAGGCTTCATTTTTCGTCACCTCATAGGCCGCCATATTACCGGTATGATAAGCCGCGTGATCCCAAAAGGCGCTCACTTCTGGTTTATTGTGATGTTGCCAATAAGTATTTGCGCGGTTAATCACTTCCAGCACTTCTTCTTTTGACAGTTGATTTTGAGCATTTACCGTCAGATTGATCAAGAAAAAGGTAAAGAAAAAAACTTGATGTAATTTCATAACGTTAACGTATTGGTTTAATGCCGCCTACTGTTGGTTTAACAGGTATGATGGTTCCGTCAGCATTGAATTCCATTTTATCGATGCAAACTTCACGGTTATAACCGGCAGCGTCTCCCATTGAAATCCCCTTTGGACGGGTAAAACGGTGGTAAACCATATACCATTCGTCTTTACCGTTTACCTTAATTACACTATTGTGCCCGGTGCCATAAATCTGCTGAGCTGCATCTTTTACCAAAATCAGATTGTTTTCAGGGATAGTCATTTTTCCTGTAGGCGAATCAGAAAAGCTATATCTTACTCTGTAATTCTCACTTCGGGTATCATCTTCAGACCATAAAAAGTAATATTTCCCGTTTCTATAAAACACTTCAGTACCTTCTCTGAAACTATTATCTGGCGTGATAACTTTAATGGCACTGGTGTCAATCGAGATCATATCATCATTTAAAGGGGCAACAGCCATATAACCGTTTCCCCAATATAAATAACTTTTGTTGGTTTTAGGATCGTTAAATACGTCCGGATCAATCTCCTGACCACCTTTAACCTCTTTTGGTCTGCTGGCAATTAGCGCTTTTCCACTATCCTTAAACGGACCGGCGGGATTATCGGCCACCGCAACGCCAATCTTCTGTGCGGCAGAAAAGTAATAGAAATACTTGTATTCTCCATTTACTTTCTTCTCAATAATGGTTGGTGCCCAGGCGTTCCTTTTCGCCCATGATACATCTTTTTCAAGGTCTAATATCTTGCCTTCATCTTTCCAGTTAACCAGATCAGTTGAAGAGAAACATTTAAAATAAGTGCCGCTCCAGTTATTAAAGCCATCACTGGTTGGATAGAGGTAATACTTAGCCGTTTTATTGGAATATAAAATTTCCGGATCGGCATAATATCCTTTTAACACAGGATTATTTGCTATGGCAACCCTTACCGAATAGGTTTTAGGTTGCTGACCTGGAATGCTTACCTTAACGTTTACAGGGCCTTTAGAAAAATCGAGTCTGCCTTTTGGCATGATATTGATCTGGTTGAAGGTATCAAACTGCGGATCAAAAGCCTTTAAATCTGTATTATAATTTACAGGTAGGTAAAGCGTTTGGTTTGCACGATCGAGAACAATGTTGTTTTGACTAATTGCATTATTTCTTGCGGTTTGTAGAACAGACTCAACGGTATACCACTGTTTAAGGAGACGGTTTAACTCTTGTTTATTAATTGGCAAAACAGTTCCATGCCTGGGGTGAAAATCCATTTTTACATCCTGGTCTACTATAGTAAAATGGGTCAAATCTTTACTTCTGGTAAATTGATAATGGCCTCTCATATAAACATCATACATCAGGATATATTCATCACTGTGGTTTAGCTTAAAAACACCGGCACCTTCTACGGCTTCTTTAGTTTGCTGCAAGTATTTGTCCTGTAATAAGTAACCTTCTGTCAGTTTATCAGATACTGCCTTTTTGATGCCATTGCCATTGCCTTCGGTTTTAAAGAACAGGTTATATTTCCCTTTATCGTAAATAATATCTCCATCGATACAAGAGCCATTGGTAGGACTAAAAAACAACTGCTTCGGAGCAGTCTCCAGGTCGGTAAAGTCAGCATTGGCATAAGCGTAATAAATTTTATCAGGTTCGTTGCCATGTTTCATTGACCAATATACCATGTATTTTTTAGCCGTTTTATCGTAAATAGTTTGCGGTGCCCAAACGCGTAGTAAATTTTCGTTGTTTGGAAAACGCTTTTGTATATTAACAACTGCGGATGTCCAATGGATCAAATCATTTGATTTCAATAAAACCATTGCCCTGTTCGAGTCCCAGCCATTGGCAGAAACCATATCGGTGGCTACCATATAAAAGGTTTTGCCATCTTCACCACGCAAAATATGCGGATCGCGAACGCCACCGCTGCTGCTGATCTTTTCTGAAGAAATGACTGGATTATTGTTATTTACTGCCTTATAGTGATAACCATCTGAGCTTACTGCGAAACGAATGGCTTCCTCTCCTTTCGCGTTACCAGTGAAATAAGTGAATAAGTAAGCTATATTTTCTTTTTCTCCGGCATTTTGTTTAGGTTGTGCGATGATTTTGCCTGATAAAAACATCAGCAATAAAAAAATACGATATTTTGTTGAATACTTCATGTCTTGTAATTAACTTATTTTCCAGGTTTCCAATCCAATACCTGCACCGGGGTTGGCAACTGATCTGCCTTTCCTTCTCCATCTATCTGGACAACATTTTGTAAAAATAGGCTCAATATCTTTTTGTTTTTCCAAAGTTCGGTGTCATAAGTAGGTTCCCAATCGCCCAAAGGAGTTTGAGTAAGGTCTTTGATTGTCCAATCATCTGCTCCAAGGTTATTATTTAAAGCGATAGATGCCACATTTTGGCGTTCGGCATCTCTAAACAGTAAACCCGCCGCATAATGTTTTCCCTTGCCCCACACCACAATCTGAGGCCTCGAAATTGGAATCTGCTTGGTACCGGTACCACTCAGGCTAAAAGTTGTTTTTCTGAAATTCAGGTTGCTCACTTTCCAATTGGCATCTGTTTTAAAAACAAGGTGATATTGGGGACCGGTTTCGTTCGGCCCGCGCCAGTAACCAGCGATAAACACTTTACCTTTTGCATCAGCAAACATCGATGTTTGGTTAATCAGCTCGCTTTTCTGTGGAATCTTGACCGTATACTCTGCATTTGTTGCTGTAATGGGAAGCGTGTATTTCTCGCCTGTGGATTTTAACCAGGTGGTGCCGCCATCGGTTGATTTAGCATAACATAAATCGTGGTTACTGGCCACATCCGGGCTTTCGCGCCATACCCATGATAAATGGATGGTTCCAACCTGATCCACCGCAACCTGCCAATAGGCATTTCGCTGCCCTTCTCCATCAATCATTCCGTCCTGTACACGTGTCCATTTTTTGGTCTTTAAGTGATAACGATTAATCATCAAATTTCCATTTCCGGAACCTCCATCGCGGTAAAAAAATAACAGATCGCCATTAGCCAGTTTATAGAACTCAGGATAACTGACTTTATTTTCTTTTACGGAAACCATTTGCTCCAGATTACCTAGCGTTAGCGAACCTGCTGAAGTAGATTTTGCGTAGTTTAGGTTATTGTTATGCTGGCCCCAGGCCATGTGAAGAAAACCGTCACCATCTACCATAATACTAATCGACTTATGCGCGTCGGTGGCATCGCCTTTATAAGGTGTGGTAACTACCGTCCACCGGGGTGAGCCGATTTTGCGTTTGGCCAATACCACGTTTTGTTCATGATCATAATAAGCAGCATACTGGTTGCCCTTAAAGCTGACCAAAGCATTTTTACGAAAAATAACTGTATTTACCGAATTATTTGCCCAGCCGTTACCAGCAATAGTACTCCATTCTGTTTCCTGCGCAGCGCCCACCATTGAGATGCTGATGAACGCATAAATTAGAAACATGCTTTTAATTAGGGACTGATACATTATTAGGTTAAAACTGCTCGGTTTTTTATCGTTTGGCAAACCCGAAGTACCGAAATTTTTAGGCTTCACATAGGGGGCTAAATCATACTTTGCAGGGGGCGTTTTAAGCTAAATACCCTTTAAAGCACAAAAAAGCGTAACTTTTATGTTGTTCCATTAATATTATAATATTTATGAAAACTTTTACGGTGTTTCTTTATAAACTCAGACGGCGTTAGTTTAAACAGTTTCTGAAACTGTTCCCTGAAATATTTGCTATCATTGATACCCACTCTAAAGGCCGCTTCGTTAATATTTAGATTGGTATTGATTAATAATTCAGCAGCCTTTCTTAGCCGTATAAAGCGGATAAAACCATTTATTGATTGACCTGAAGTAGCTTTGATCTTTTTATAGAGATTTGAGTGGCTCATTCCAAGATCAGATGCCAGCGTTTTTACATTGAAGCTGTCTTCCATTAAATTTTCCTCTATGATCATGATGCACTTTTGAAGAAAACCTTTATCTTCCTGAGACACTTTATGGGCATCACTTTTTAAGGTTATTTCATTATAGAAATAAGACTGAAGATTGGTCCTGTTTTTAATGATGCTTTTAATTTTAGCGGTAAAAAGCTCTTTATCGAACGGCTTACCTATAAAATCGTAGGCACCCACTTCAATTCCTTTAAGTTTTACTTCAGGACTCGGATCACCGGTGAGCAGAATCACCGGAATGTGGCTAAGTGCTGAATCTTCTTTGATTGCTTTACAAAGTTCAATACCGTTGAGGCCACTCATGTTTACATCAGATATCACGATGTCTGGCAGAAACTCTTTACAAATTTTTAAACCTTCGGTACCGTTTTCGGCTTTGTAAATTTTAAAAGTATCTTGAAAAATCTGTTTGATGTAATCGATAATTTCAGGATTATCATCAACAACCAAAATGGAGTGCAGATCTGAAATGAGCAATTCGAGGTTGCCAACGCTCTCGGCATCGTTTATTTCTGCCTCTTCTTCTTGTGCAATCAGTTCATTTACATAGGTTAACTCGTTTTGTAAAACGCCACCATGCTGTGCGTCTGGTTCTCCAAACGGGATATCGATCAAAAATATGGTGCCAAAACCCTGGTTGGAACGGAACGAAATTTTACCTTTATGCAGTTCCACAAAGTTTTTGGCGAGGTAAAGCCCGATGCCAAAACCCATTTTCAATGATTCGTTCGACATTACCTTATAAAATTTGTCGAACAGTTTTTCACCCACATGTTTAGGTATCCCAGGGCCGCTATCGCTCACTTCGATATGCACACGCATGCCAACAGTTTTAACACTGAATTTCACAAATCCACCTTTAGGCGTAAATTTTAATGCATTAGAGAGTAAGTTAAAAAAAACAATTTCAAGCTTGTCTTTATCCCCATAAATATCCAGTTCCTCGTCCTCGCAATCAAAACTATATTCAATTTGGTTCTGCTTGGCCAGATAATTGAAACAAAGGAAAATCTCCTTTGTAAATTTGGCCAGGTTAATCTTCACAATTTTTAAAGTATCATTTTCACTTTCCGTCTTTCTAAAAAGTAATAACTGATCTACCAGGCTTAGTAAACGCCTCGAATTTCGATAAACTACGCTTAAGTCGTTACGCTCCTGTCCCGGTTCTTTTTTATTTATAATATCTTTAATCGGGTTAACTATTAAAGTTAAAGGTGTTCGTAGCTCGTGTGAAATATTGGTAAAGAAATTTAACTTTTTCTCATTCAGATCCTTTTCACGCTCCATTTTGAAGTTGGTGAGTTCTACTTCATGTTTTAACCTCCTCTGCCGGTTGCGATAGGTTTGAAAAAGATAAAATAACGAGGAACCTATAATAAGGTAAATGGTATATGCCCACCAGGTACGGTACCAGGGCGGTAAAATTTTAATTAACACAACTTTTTCATTGTTGCTCCAGGCCCCTTCTGTATCAGTGCTTTTAATATGCAGTTTATATTCACCCTCGTTTAACCTTGAATAATAAGCTGTGCTCAATTTATTTACATAATTCCAGTCTCTATCCCAGCCCTCCAGGTAGTAGGCATAAGAAATCTGATCCTGAAAAGAGAATTCTATGGCCGCATAATCAACAGAAATGACAGCAGCACTAAATGGGATTTCTATACTGGCTAAATTAACGATAGAGATATCGTTATAGACAGAATCCTGATCGAGGGAGATATTGTTGATCCTAAAATCTGTCAGCACCATTTTAGGTATCCTTCTTCTTTTCTTGATTTTATCGGGAGAAAAAAGATTGAAACCACCAATCCCACCAAATAACAAATCACCATTGGTGAGCTTTAATGCTGCATTGTAGTTGAACTGGTTGCTCTGCAAACCATCAGTGACATAGTAATTTTTAAAATTATGGCGTTTAATCTCAAATTTGGATAGACCATTGTAAGTACTGCACCATAAGTTGCCTTGATTATCCTGAAGGATATTAAGCACTGAATTTCCTGGCAATCCATCACGCTGAAGGTATCGCTTTATATTCTTCGTTTCCGGATCAAAAAGCAATAACCCTCCACCTTCTGTGCCGATCCATAGCTGATTGTTCAACCCTTCCTGAATAGCCCTGATGGCATAGTTGATCTTGGTATAACGGTGTTTTTTGTGGATCGGATCAATTTCGATCAGTTCTGTATAGTTTCCTGCCCAAAGCCTGCCTTTCGAATCCTGGAACAAGGTATGGATATCCTTTAATCTGTGATCAAAAAGCTCAAATTTATCGATGTTTTTGTTGTAACGATACAATGCTCCGCCCTTCGTTGTACCTGCCCAGATATTGTGTTGCTTATCCTGATAAAGCTTCCAGATGTTGATGTCATCAACGCATGTATAGGTATTAAAACAATTATAATGAACAAATTTCTGCGTTGCTTTATTAAAACGGTCTATTCCTCCGCTAAAACTGGCTACCCATACATTATGGTCTGCGTCGTTTAAAATACTGGTAATAAAATTACTGGTTAAGGAATTTGGATCGCTCGTTTTAGTATAATTGATAAATCTATTTTGCTTTTGGTCCCAAATGCTCAGGCCACCTCCATCGGTACCGATCCATATGTTTTTATGCTCATCTTCACTAAAGGAAAGTACAAAGTTGTTAATTAATGAATTTCTATTTAGCGGATCATTTTTAATCGTGGTAAACTGTTCATTTTCAGGATCAATAACATTAACACCGCCGCGTAAGGTTGCAATCCATTTTCTGGATTCCCCGTCTTCATAAACCTGGGCGACCGAATTACTGCTAAGCAAACCTTTTTCTTTTCCTGCAGTCAGATAATCCGTTTTATGGTTTTTTGTATCGTAAATAGTAATTCCTCCGCCATCAGTTGAAATCCAAAGCTTTTGTTTTTCATCCAACAATAAACTCATAATATTTTCGTCACTTAAATGCCCGCTAAACCTGGTAAGGCTACCTTTGGCTTTATCTAACTGAAAGAGGCCACGTTCTGTACCAACCCATAGCATCTGGTCGGTTCCTTTTGTAATACAAGTTACGGAACGTATGGCATTGCTTACTAAACGGATGGTGTTTTGACCATGGTCATATCTACAAAGGCCAACATCCTTTATAAAAAGCCAAAGGGTTTGATTTTTATCGAGATACAATGCTTTTACCGTAAAATCAAAATTTTTAACAAACGGGATCCTTTCTGCCGCACCACTGTTCTTTTCAAGCATAAACAGGCCCTTTTCCTCGGTGGCTACATAAACTGTTGAAGCCTCACTTATGGCAATGGAATTGACTGCATAATTTACCTCGTTTTTTCTGCCCCTATCCAGATAAACGAGGTGATGAAATTTGGAATCGGCATAATCATAATATGAGACTCCCTTTTGCGTACCCACCCATACCCTGTTTTTCCTATCTCCTGTTAATACCGTAATATGGTTATTGATCAGCGAATGTTCATCTTCCCATCCATTTCTGAAAACTTTAAAGTGATAGCCATCATAACGGTTCAACCCATCATAGGTACCCATCCACATAAAACCATAATGATCTAAATACAAAGAATTTACCACATTGTTAGACAAGCCGTTTTCTACCCCCAGGTAAGTTAAAGGAATAGCTGAAGACTGGGCAAAGCAAATACCTGCAGCCATCCACAAAATAAGTATATAGCAGGCAGTTTTTTTATTTAGAAGGAACATAGAGAAAACAGTACTGTGGTATTATTTGGTATGGAACGAATATACGTATTTTCTTCACACACTGTCAGCAGCTATGATTTAGTATTAAATAGCTTAAAGCGCAAGATTTCTAATACATTAATACAGGAGTACTTAGGCTAACCTTGTGTTTTCTATTTTCGATGAAAAATTAAGCACCTGGGGCTTTTAAAGATTACGCAATAAATTACCTCACATCAGAATGACCAAGGTTTTTCGTGGGATTAACCTCATCACGAATGAGTTGTTTTAATTCTTTTATTTCAGGGAAACGTTGTTTTTGTTTTCTATCAAAAATCAACTTTCCACCAACTCGCACGGTAAAAACGCCTGATGTTTCACTCGGAATTAAGGTTACACCCTTTACATCATCTACAAAAGTGCTTAAAATTTCTTGTGCCATGTACGCCGAACGCAACATCCAGCCACATTTAGGGCAATAGGTGATATCAACTAGCGGTTTTTCCATTTTTGCAAGGTTACAAAAAATAGACCAACCGCCAGCTAATTGTGTTGCTAATTATTTGTGGAAAACTTAAATTATGCCTGCGTAGCTTAATAATTTATACCTGTTTTAGTATTTTTTTAGTTTATCTTCTATATCGTAGGTGATATTACTCATGCCCTCAGCTGATCTGAACTTATCTACTTGTTCCAAATCCAAAAAGTAAGGTTAAAGCTGCCACAAGGTTTCCGGTCTTTGTTATTGTACCATCAAAGTTGCGGCCAAATGAGAAAATAATTTTCTGGTTATCGTTCAGTGCATAGTCGGCATTGGCAACCAGCCGCCACGAAGGTTTTATGGTTCCCGACGAAAGTATGCTACGATAAATTGCCTCCGCACCGCCACCAAATTTGCCCGTTGAATAAATAAAACGCAAACCGGTATCGAAGGTAGACAGGTTAGCCACATCGTTTTTAATATTATCCAGCGCAAATATTTCATCCGGGTTATAGAGATATCGTACAAGACCTAAAACAGAACTTCCATTGGCCCAATTATAACCAAAGGTACTCCATACGCCTGAGTTGAATATTTTCGAATTATTGAATCTTTTATCCCTGAACTCGGCACTTAAACCACCGGCAATATCCACCGACAGACCCTGGCGACTACCAGTAAAAGTCTTAGCTTCAGCCTGCAAATCAGCTTCTAATTTCGACTGTTGGGCGAGTTCGGCCTGAATGTCCTCCTTAAAATTTTTATTCAGTTTACTTTTTTCGACTTCGTTTTTGGAAAATTCACTTGTGGAGTCATCCATCATCACTACTGCATGAGATTTTTTTTCTTCTTCAGTCAGATATGGCAGGTGAGAAATGGAATCCAGCAAATAAATATTCCTGATACCCAGGTATTGGTAACGGGCAGATTTCCTTTTTTCTTCCAAACCAATTTTATAGCTCATCAGCAACGCACGCTGTTTCTCGTGGATGGAGTTTAATTTCTCTTTGGTTTCGGCATTGTACTGTGGGCGCACAATAGAGAATTTTAAACCCAGGGCGCCATAGGTACTGGTTGGTTTAAAATTGTTGAAAGCCGAATCGGGATTACGCAATGCCAGTGAAACCACAAAACTTTGTCTAAAATAATCTTTAAAGCGTGTTGATTGTAATCCTTTTTTTCCAGTGGTGCTAAAGTCTGTGCCTTTATTGCGGAACAGATAAAAAGGGGCAATATCTACTGCATAATTAGATGGAAGTTTGGTATATGATGAACTGGCCGATTGTAATGAAAGCATAAAATCGCTTAAATCCGTCGGCTTTTCAATATCGGTAACGGCAAAGCCCAGTAATACCGAGGCTGGCGAGCTCGGTGCCTTGAGCAAATCGAGTTTCACTTCTTTAATTTCTTTTTGATCTGCTTCTTGGGCAAAAGCGGTTGCTGTTAAGGTTGCGAGAACAATTAATATCAGATATTTCATAGCGTTAAAATTGATAAAAAGTAATTTCTACAGTGTAAACTGCTGAAGCACCAGGTTGTACCTCCTCCTGCATTTTATAACCTTTGGTTACAAAGCCGCCTTCTAATAAAACATATAAATCGGTATCGTTATGGTTTGGCGCTGTATCAGTAATTACAGTAACGATATTCAGCACCTTTTTGTGGAGGTTATTATTTTGTCCGATTATCTTTTGATGGAGGTCGCCAGGATAATCTTTCGAAATCAGCTCTTCGCCTAGCGTAATTAAACTGGCGGCAGTTTGTTCTATACCGCCAACAATCAGGCTTAATTTAATGTCTTCTGAACTTCTGTTCAGGATGTAGGTTTTAACCAGATCTGTACTCATGTTGTAAAGCGTTTGGGTTTAGTATTTCATTAAGTGTTAACTTAAACAATAAAAGCAAGTTACAGAATAATTACTGCGATATAAATACCTAATATTAGGGATTTAAAAAATTAAACGACAGCTTTCCCCAGATGAGATTTAGCAATTGATCAACTATCTTACAAATGTCAGCGTTTCAATCAGCCTTATTGCCTGAATTGTCACGCTATTAAACCAATAGATTAATAATGCTTTTCGATTTTCCCTGACTCAACGGTATGTTCATGCAAGCAAGTTGCTGTTTAACCCAAATGAACTGAAAGCATGGGGCAACACCAGAAAGTTCAGCCCCTTTAAAGGTAGCTAGTGCAGCTGCCATTCTTATAAATGGAACAAAAATCGGTTTTCGGTAAAATCTTTTTTAGAGATCATGATCGCCTTTATTTTTAGGCGTAGACTCATTTAACACCTAATTTAGTTTTTTCGACAATATGATTAAATCATTTTTCAGCGAATTATTAGGCAAAGCAACCAGTATCTGCCTACAGGATTATACTTCGTTTAGCAACGAGCTGTTGTTATTTTCTTTTACGCTTTTTCTGTTTTTGCCACCAGATCATAAATCCCGTTATTGGTAAACTCGCCGCAACCAGGGCCGCTAAAAGTGAAAGAATTTTATTTGGAAGACCAAAAAGCCTGCCCGTGTGCAGATCGTAATTGGTGGCCTCTATTAAATCGGCCCCATTATAATCTTTGTATAGTTTGGCCCTGATCATTCTGCCTGTAGCCTCCTCATAAAAAAAGGTGTTCTGTTTACGTGCCCAACGATACGGATAAATCATCCTCAACCGCAGTTCGCCTTTACCCCGAAGCGAAAGACTGATAGATATCGCACCGGGATATTTAATTTTGGCCTCGGTATATATTTTATTGTAGCGCACAGGTATAGGATCTATAGTTGTGGGTTTGGCAGAAACGATAGCTTTCCCCTGCCCCAGTTTACTGCCGGTAAAAAAGCTTGCTGCATTTTTTACTTCTTTAAAGGCAAAGTACAAGCCTGTTAAGGCAGTAATCAACAGTACAAACGATGCATAAAAACCCAATACATTATGCAAATCATAATTGAGCCGTTTAAATGAAGCTTTTCTTTTAATCGTTAACGATTGTTTTAACAAACGCATTTGGCCAGGAAACCAAAGGATCAGTCCGGTAATGAGCATCACTACAAAAATAACTACCGACCACTGGATAATGAACTTGCCTGTTTTACCCAACAACAACGAAATATGGATATGCTCTACTACCTGTAGCCAGTCTTCACCTCCTTTTTTAACCAAACTGCCATCATACGGACTGAAATAATAAACTTTCCCTTTTTTGCTAGTGAGTTCTACTGTCGCATTTGGCTGCGCATCTTCTACCCTTACCAGCCTGAGTTCATCTTTGGGTGAAAGTTTTTCAAATGCTGAAATCACTTTATCTAAACCCACAAAAGGCTTATCCTGAAGCCTTACGTACCGAAAATCTTTTTGCGTAAAATCCCTGATCTCTTCTTCAAAAATATACAGCGCACCGGTAACACTAATAATAAATACCACCAGGCCAGTTGCCAGGCCGAGCCAGAGGTGAATGTTCCTGATGGCATTTTTAAATGTTCTGTTCTTCATTGCTTAAAAAGCGTAACCCAGTGATAAGTTAAACCTACGCCCGTTACCACGCACATAATTAACATTGCTGCCATAAAACTGAGAAATAGCAGGATAATAAACTTTATTCAACAGGTTTTCTATACCTAAAGATAGTTTCAACGGTTTTGTAACCTGGTATACTGCTGCAACGTTAAATAAGTTGAAAGCTTTTACCGGTCCCTCACCAATTAAATACTTTCCTGCAGCATTCGTTTTAAAACGGTCGCGGTTTCCTACACGCATCCAGTTCACATCCAAACTTAAGTTTTTGATACCCGAATATTTCAAATAAACAGTAGTTTTTGATGGCGGGATACGCGTTGTATTTAAATACACATCTTTCTCCCCATTAAAGTTACCGTCATTATCTACATCTCCTTTTCCTTCTACCTGCGCATAGTTACCGCCTATAGTCAACTCGCGTAGTAACTGGTAATCAGCCTGGATTTCAAAGCCATATACACGCTCAGGAATACGTTGAGAAATATAAGTACCATTTACTTCTAACAGATTCGCACCCAGTTTAGAAGTACTGTAATAATAAGCTGCACTAAAATTCAGTTTATCTATACTGCTGCTAAAACCCGCTTCATAATTGTTTACAATGATGGGTTTGGTTTCCAGTTGTGCTAACGTATTGCTTTTTGCAGCCCTTAATACCCTGCCCAACTCAAATACTGAAAATGATTGTGCATAACTGATAAAAGGGTTAAAAAACTTAAATTTAGAATAACGTGCGCCGGCATTAAATACCAAAGCATTGTAATTTAACTTACCGCCCTGTACCGCTATACTTCCGGCACCGTTTGCACCGGTAGCCAGGGTATTAAAGTCGTCTACATCAATGTTGATATTTTCTACCCTTAAGCCTCCTTTTATGGTTAAATCATTAATTAATGTTGCTGAAGCCTGCAGATAAGGTGCAAAATTTACCATATTCATATCAGGCACCCATAACCGGCCATCAGTTAAGCTTTGCGCGGTTTTATCGTTCATTAAATCCAAACCATAGTTTAACTGCATTGGTACCTGAGCTGTTAAATTAAATGGTGTATTCAGGTTTACCCTTGCCCCTTTTTTGGTAGAGGTAATAGCCGATTGGCCGCCACCGAAAAATGATGCTGAGTTAGAATAAATAGTATAAAAATCCTGGTAATATACGTTGGCTGTTAAATCAGTTTTACCGAAAATCTGTTGATTGGTGTATTGTAAATTTGCATTATGGTTAAATCTTGTACCTTCATCTTCACCTAATCTGGTGCCATAGATCCCAATAGCGGGCGACTGTCCGTAAATGCCTTCTTTGGTGATGTATTTAGAACGTTGTCTGGAACTGAAATAATTATACATGAGCTGCAAACGCTGCTTTGGTGTGAAGTTATAACCTAATTTTACAAAACCGTTGTAAGATCTGGTTTCACCTAAACCATATTCCGGCGAAATAACCAAACCATCAGCATCACGGAAAACACCGGTTTTTTCGAACATGCCACTTACTATATAATCAAATTTACCTGTTTTACCATATAGCTGTTGCGAAAAACGGTAACCAATAGTACTATCACCTTTTAGGTTTCCTGTGATTCCGGCCTGAGAATAACCTCCGAATGATTTTCCCTGGTCGGCCTTTTTAGTAATATAATTGATCAAACCACCTTCTGCACCATTACCGTAAATCGCGGTAGCACCTTTAATCACTTCAACGCGCTCAATAACAGAAGGATCTACGCTGCGGATATCCCTTCCACCTGCCCTTAGTGGCGTTGATTGTGGGATACCATCAATCAAAACCAAGACATTTCTACCACGCAAAGTCTGACCGGAGTTACCGGTTTGATTGGTTGAAAAACCCAATCCGGGTACGCTGTAAGAGAGTATATTGGCTAAGTTTGGGCTAATTGTTGATTGTGTATTCAGTTCTTTTGCTGTAAGCACCGTTACCGATGATGGCGTTTGTGATAATGACTCTGGCCTTCTGCTTGCCGAAACAATTACATCATTTAACCCTTCAGCTTGTTCTTTTAGAACAAATGTAACAGAAACCGTATCATTCGCAGTAACTGACACTACCTGTTCAAAAAGATCGTAACCTGTAATTGATACTTTAACCTGCTGATTACCTGTAGAAACAGCATTCAATTTAAATACGCCCCTTTTATCAGAAGTAGTTTTAAGGTTTTGTTTCTTAACCTGTACATTGGCGAAAGGGATACCGTTCCCTAACGAATCTACAATTTTTCCTTTGATGGTTCCTTGCTGTACTTGCGCAAACAATGTAACCGTAGAAAGTAAGATAAATGCTGTGACAAAAAATTTTAGATAAAGTGGCCTCATGGAATTATAGAAATTTCGGCAAATCTAACATTATTTAGACTTGTTAAAAATAATAATTCAAAAAAGAGTTTTAATCTGGTTTGATCTTGCTCCATTTAGAATTAACGAGGCATAAACATTGATTATTTGAGATCATCCAAAAACTGTGTCGATTGATAAAGATGATTTGATTTACGCACTGAAAAAACACCTGTAAAACAAATAGTTAAGCATATAAAACCAATGAAAATGAATATTTATTTAAGTGGTTCTCGTCAAACTGACCACGTGACGATTTAATCTATTTTTTAAAATGATCGGCAGTATTTCTTCAGAGGAGCTTACTCGTTTTTCTTTGCTGGTCCCCGCTCGTGCCTTGCTCCGGTCAATCTAGTGCAATAAGATTTATGAACAATGAGGCACTTCAACTGCAAACCGGCAAATGATAACTGAAACCTGTTCTAGCTTCTAATTGCCTCAACGGGATCCAGCCTTGACGCTGAATAAGCTGGCCAAAAACCGGAGATGGTGCCAATAATAATGGATATACCAATGCCTAAAGCAATATTATTCAGTCCTAATATAATATGAAAGTCTGTCGCGGCACCGATGGCCAGTGCGAGCAGAAAAACCAGTAAAAGTCCTAATAAACCACCTAAAATACAAAGCGAGATTGACTCGAAAATGAATTGTAATAATATAAAATAATTTTTTGCACCTAATGATTTCTGAATACCAATAATATTTGTTCTTTCCTTAACCGATACAAACATAATATTGGCGATACTAAAACCTCCAACCAAAATCGAAAATCCACCTATTATCCAACCTGCGATGTTCACCATCTTAAACATCGAATCTAACTGGTTAGAAATAATGGTAGTTTTATTTAGCGCAAAATCTTCTTCCTTGCCAGGCTTAATCCTATGGATGGAACGCATTAAACCTTTCAATTCACTTTCAACTTCTTCTAAACTCACATTATCCTTACCACGAACAGTAATTTGTGGTCCATAACGTTCATTTTGGATATCTAAAACACCTTTTGCAAAAGCAATTGGGATATTTACATTTTTGTCAAGAGAAGTACCTAACATATCTTCCCCTTCTTTTTTAAAAACACCAATAACCGTTAACCTTCTCCCTAAAATCTGTACCTGCTTACCCACTGCTGCATCACCATCGAAAAGCCCATCGGCTATGTCAGAACCTAAAATACAGACAGGCGATCCATTTTTACTTTCATTTTCAGTAAAATAACGTCCATCCTGAAGCTCGAAATTCCAGGTTTTATTAAAATCGTGCGATGCTGCCCAAACCGAAATTCCTTCAACCGAGTTACTTCTATATTTGATAACCCTATCGCTAGCTGATATTTCGAATGTAACGCCCTGAGCATTTTCAATCCGCTCGCGGAGCGCTTCGAAATCACGCAACGAAGGCTGAGGGCGGTTCATATATTTCCACCAAGGATAATTATCACCAAAACTCCAAGGCCATTTTTGAATATAAATGGTATTGGAGCCTAGTTTATCTACACTGGCCTGCAATTTTCCACGAAAGGTATCTACCGCAGAAAATACAGCTATAATGGTAAAAATACCGATTGTTATAGCCAGAAGCGATAACATGGTGCGTAATTTATTTTGGCGCAATGCATCAAATGCAAATCGGAAACTCTCGCCTATCAGCCTAAAGATTATCATAATTACAGGTTAGATGCAAAGCCTTTGAAAAGGTTACAGATCATGGTCAAAACTAATTAATTTTATGTCTATCAATACGCGGATAGCATTGTATTTTTTGATTTAAAATGATCAAAACATAATATACATAAATTGCGTTTGATAAAATACGAAAAAGAAAAATTAAATTCGTATTTTTGCACCTCAAAAAATTCATCAAGAATGAAATTATCACAATTCAAATTCAACTTACCTGAATCTTTAGTAGCCAATAATCCGGCAGAACAACGCGATGAAGCCCGCTTAATGGTTTTACATAAAGACAGCGGTAAAATTGAGCATAAAATTTTCAAAGACGTTTTAGGTTATTTCGATGACAAAGACGTCATGATATTAAACAACACAAAGGTTTTTCCTGCCCGTTTATATGGAAATAAAGAAAAAACCGGTGCTACTATCGAGGTTTTCTTGCTACGTGAATTAAATAAGGAATTACGTTTATGGGATGTTCTGGTAGATCCGGCACGTAAAATCCGTGTAGGCAATAAATTATATTTTGGAGACGATGATCTGTTGGTTGCCGAGGTTGTAGATAATACTACATCACGTGGGCGTACCATCCGTTTCTTATTTGAAGGAACAGATGAAGAATTCAGAAAAAATGTAGAAATTTTGGGCGAAACCCCACTTCCTAAATATATCAAGCGTAAAGCTACTGCAGAAGATAAAGAGCGTTACCAAACTATCTTCGCTAAACACGAAGGCGCAGTAGCAGCCCCAACTGCAGGTTTACACTTCAGCCGTGAACTGATGAAACGTCTTGAACTTAAAGGAGTAGAATTTGCAGAAGTAACTTTACACGTAGGTTTAGGGACTTTCAGAACGGTTGAGGTTGAGGATTTGACTAAACACAAAATGGATTCGGAGCAGTTTATCATCGAACAAAAAGATGCAAACATTGTAAACAAAGCAATCGAAGACAGGAAAAAAATCTGTGCAGTTGGAACAACTTCCATGCGTGCAATCGAATCTGCTGTTTCTGCCAACAGAACATTAAAAGCGGCTAACGACTGGACCAGCAAGTTTATCTTCCCTCCTTACGATTTCAGCATTGCAAACGCTATGATCACGAATTTCCATACGCCAGAATCTACTTTATTAATGATGGTTAGTGCATTTGGCGGGTATGAAAATGTAATGAATGCATACGAAGTTGCAGTAAAAGAAAAATATAAATTTTACAGCTATGGCGATGCCATGCTAATCATATAGATTTGAGTAATGAGATATGAGATTTGAGTTAAACCAGGTCTCATATCTCAAATCTATCATCTCGTATCTCTTCATATGAAATACTACGCTATAATTGTAGCAGGCGGTTCTGGCAATCGGATGCAAACTGAAACCCCGAAACAATTTCTACTGCTTAAAAACCTGCCGGTTTTGATGCATACCATAAAAGCTTTTGCAGCCAGCAACACTCAACCTAAAATCTTATTGGTTTTAAATAAAGATCAGCAGGCTTACTGGGGCAGACTCTGCAACGAATTTAATTTCCATATACCACACCAGATTGTTGACGGCGGCACAGAGCGCTTTTATTCGGTTAAAAATGCCATTTATAGCATTGAAGAAGAGGCTTACGTTGCCATTCATGACGCTGTTCGTCCGCTGGTTTCAAAAAGACTGATTGATAGCTGCTATGCAGAAGCTGTAAAACAAGGCAATGTTATTGCGGCAGTGCAATCAAGCGATAGCGTACGTTTGGTTAAAAACAAAAAAACATCAGCTTTAAAACGTGATGAGATCTTTTTAGTGCAAACGCCGCAAACTTTCAGCCTTGACATCCTTAAAGAGGCTTACAATCAGGAATTCAACCCTCATTTTACCGATGATGCGAGTGTAGTAGAAGGCATTGGGCACGAAATCAATATTATTGAAGGAGAAAGAGCTAATATTAAAATCACCTACCCTATTGATCTCGAACTTGCCGAATTGTTGCTAAAAAACTAGAGGCTGGATTCTGATTCAAAAATAAACCTTACCTCATCAAATTCCTTTAATTGAGTTAAGTTTTAGCGAAAGCTTATATTAAAAAAAGGAATTCCAAAAATGAAACTCCTTTTTTTAATCCATCTATTTCAAAGTGTTTTCTTACTTCTTGAATGAATGAATTTGGTGACAACTTTATTTTACGCTGCCCTACCAATTACCTTTAATAAGATAGCAATAACTGCGATTACCAGTAAGACGTGGATTATACCACCAACGTCGCCGAAGCCGTGAAATACAAATCCGATCACCCATAGTATAACTAATACTACTGCGACTAAGTACAATAAATTTCCCATAGTGTTAATTTTTTAGCAATGTTTATATTTTTGCTTTATTAACACCCCTATTTAAGCTTTTGTTTAGAAAATGTAAAATATTTGGCTATTGTATTGATTTACAATATCAAAAACAACCTGTATAAAAAAACCTTTCAGTATTTCTGAAAGGTTTTTATGTTTTATTAAGCTTTAGTATTCATCCTCATTAAAGAAAAAATCTTCTTTAGTTGGGTAATCCGGCCAAATTTCCTCAATGGTTTCGTAAGGTTCTCCATCGTCTTCTAATGCCTGTAAATTTTCTATTACTTCTACCGGGGCACCAGAGCGGATACCATAATCAATTAATTCATCTTTAGTTGCAGGCCATGGTGCGTCTTCCAGGTGCGATGCTAGTTCTAATGTCCAATACATATCGTCAATTCAATTAAATTCCTATTCTTATTATTGCGCAAATTATATCAAAATTTTTGAGCAAAACAAACTTATTTTTCCACTATTAAACCCTCGGAATCCAAATATTTTCTTCGGCGTTAAAATATACGGTCAGTTTTCGTGCCAAAACGAATAAATAGTCACTTAAACGATTTAAATAAATGGTTATACGCTCATCTATAAAGCTATTTTCTGCAAGTGCTACTGCCAAACGTTCAGCTCGTCTGCAAACACAACGTGCAATATGGCAGTAAGAAATTACCGTGTTTCCACCCGGCAAAACAAAGTGTTTTAAGTCAGGCAGATTTTCGTTCATCAGATCCATCTCCTTTTCCAATAAGGCAATATCAGCATCATGCAGATCTGGAATCTTCATTTTAGATTTGTCAGGGTCTGCCGCCAATGAAGCTCCAATGGTAAATAGCCTGTCCTGAATTTCCTTTAGTAATTGCTGATCATAGTTGTCAATACCCTGGCACATAATTAAACCGATGTATGAATTTAATTCATCAACAGTTCCATAAACTTCTATGCGCAAGTGATATTTGGGAACACGGGTACCACCAATTAGTGAGGTTTGGCCCTTATCGCCTGTTTTAGTGTAGATTTTCATATCCCCTAACCCCTTTAGGGGTAATAATATGGTTAATCCTAAAAGCCCCCTTTAGGGGAATTAGGGGTTAATTAATTTTTTCCCAATCGCTGCCCGCTTCTTTCAGTGCCTGCAAACGAGGGGATACATTTTTTATATCTGTATTTAAATAATCATTTTCGATCAAACCATCACGCATACGCACGATACGGTGGGCATGCTGCGCGATATCTTCCTCGTGTGTAACCAAAATAATGGTATTGCCTTTACTATGGATCTCTTCTAAAAGCCCCATAATTTCAATGGAAGTTTTGGTATCTAAGTTACCGGTGGGCTCATCGGCCAAGATGATAGAAGGGTTATTGATTAAAGCCCTGGCTACAGCTACACGCTGACGTTGACCGCCCGAAAGTTCATTGGGTTTATGGTCCATACGGTTACCCAGTCCCACATTTTCTAATGCTTTGGCAGCCCTGGAATCGCGGTCCTTTTTACTGGTTCCGGCATAAATCAAAGGTAAAGCAACGTTGTCTAAAGATGTAGAACGCGGCAATAAATTAAAAGTCTGGAAAACGAAACCGATTTCCTTATTGCGCACTTCTGCTAAGGCATCATCACTCATCTGGCTTACATTAGTTCCGTTTAAAACATATGTTCCGCTTGATGGCGTGTCCAAACAACCTAAAATATTCATCAGGGTTGATTTTCCAGAACCAGATGGCCCCATCAAAGCAACAAATTCACCTTTGTAAATATCTAAAGAAACTGATTTTAAAGCGTGAATCACTTCAGATCCAATCACATATTTACGGCCAATTTCTTTTATCGTGATGAGTGGTTTCTCCATGTTTTTTCTTTTTTAGACAAGCATAGCAGGCAAGATGTTACAAGAGGTTAAAAATTAAGCATAATCTTAATCTTTAGGGATACCTAATAATCATACTGGTTATTAGAACAGCATGATGAAAATTATTATTTTTCAATAATTTTTGGCACCATAAAAAACTGATCGGTATGCTTAGCGGCATTTTTCAAACCATCGGCAGTAGTAATTTCCTGTCTGATTATATCCTCTCTCCAAACATTTACAGATTCGTTCATGTAAACCAAAGGTTTTACGTTAGCAGTATCTAATTCATTTAACTTTTCCATGAACGATAAAATTTTATTCATTTCAGGAATCAATGTATCCACCTGCTTTTCATCAATATGAATTCGGGCCAGATCGGCTATTTTATAAATGGTTTTTGCGTCTAAATTCATATCTATTTCAACTTACTATCTATCAATCTGTAAACCTTTTCTTTCAATACATCTGCATCAACATCAGCCAGGGTTGAAGTATTGATAGGTTTGTGGACGTAAATATCGCAAATTCCTGGCTTACTTCCATATTTTGAACCGTCATCCCAGTTTATTTTCCAAACATCGATAATGCTTACAGGTACCAAGGGGATATTTTTATCGATAGCTAAACGGAAAGGACCATTTTTAAACTCAGCTAACTTTGGTGGATAGTGGTCATCAATTTTTCCTTCCGGAAAAATAATCAGGCTCATCCCTTTCTCCAGGTTTTCACCAGCTTTTTTAAAAGCCCTAAAAGCAGAAATCTTACTCTCCCGGTTTACCGATATATCAATGGTTTTAAAAAAAATGCTTAAAACAGGATTGTTTAATAGTTCATCTTTACCCATAAAGTGGAATTTACCATGTCCCATGATGCAAAAAATCATGATATCCAGATTAGAAGTATGGTTGGCACAATATATATATGTTTTTGTGCGGTCGAGTTTTTCCTGATATTGATAACGAAAAAAAACACCTGAAAACAGACTGCATAAAAAGCTGTTGGCTTTTCTAAAAAAATTCAGAATGCCATAATACTTCTCATTACGGGAGGTAACGTAATATAAGGGATAAAAAAGCGCGAAGAAAAACAGTATCCAGAATAGAAACCATACCCGGTGTACTTGCCTTAGAAAGTTGATCATAGATATACCAAAAATATAAAATTGTTTGAAATTCCAAACTAAAGGTTAAGATTGTGTGGGTACGGACAAAAAAGACACTGCTTTGCTTTGACTTAGCCACCAGGCTTTGACTCAATTGGTGGTTGCTATTTTTGCCGCTATTATCGGCAATTTGTAGTCGCCCCCTTTTTGGTTCATTTAACATAGGATTTTTAAATAAATTAATCAACCACCCCGCCCTACGCCCCCCCTACTAAGGAGGGGAGTAAATCGCTTCTGGAATGAAGCCACCCAGGTAGCACCAGCCTGGGTCTTTAAACCTGATGGAAGCGGCAGCCCCGAAGTATGAGGGCTACAGCGCACAGCAGGACTACAGCAAGC